>NZ_JAWOVM010000013.1:0-87728 GCF_033339895.1 Vibrio sp. 1751 | reverse complement strand
GGCGGTGCAAATGGTTCAATCGCGTCAGCAATATCATGATTGAAAGGCATCCTTGTCGGAGCGTTTGGCTGAGCCTGAACGGTTGCATCAACCTCGGAAAAATACGGTTGCAGCGTTTTTTGCCACTTTTCGTGCTTGTTGGCGTCATACTCCGGCATTTCATGGCAAAAGAAATTGAGGTTAAACGGTCGGTTAGTTGCCTGCTTGATAAGTTGAAGTTCTTTTACGATGGCGTCTTTGTTCAGCATTCCACAAGGTAACGAGCCAAGCCCGCCAACATTACTGACGGCGATGGTCATTTGGCTGTCTTGCACACCGGCCATTGGCGCTTGAATAATCGGTAACTCTGTTCCCAAAAGTGTATTAAATACCTTGTTTATCATGATCTTTCCTTGAAAACTTAACCTTTACCTGTGATGGATCTGCGCCATCGTTATCCAGACTAGACTTTCACATGATTAAACACTTATAAAGTTAAAGTGATGCATTTGTGCGCTATGCACTTTTGATAGAAATGACAAAGGGAGCCTATGGCTCCCTTAATATGCTGAATAACAAGAATCAAAGTGACTATCGTACGACATCTGATTCAAGCTCTAGCTCTGCTACAGACAGCATGGCAAACTCTTCCTCGGCGGTTGCTGCCACCAGTTTGTTGCGGCTGTATAACCCATAATAAACACCACCGATAAGAAACAATCCCATTGTCATGAAAAAGGCTGAGGGATCAAAAGCATAAACACCTGTCATTGCGATCAAAGAAAGCACCAGAGAAATACTCGAAGTAATTATCCCACCAGGCGTTTTATATGGACGAGTTAATTCCGGCTGTTTAATTCGCAATAAAATATGGCTCAAGGACATTAATGCGTACGATACAGTCGCACCGACAACAGCCATCGCCAAGATTAAGTCCCCCTCACCCGTAAGTGAAACCAAGAACCCAAAAACGCCCGGAACCAAAAGCGCACGAGAAGGCACTTTTTTGTCACTGGTTAATGACAAAGTTTGCGGTAAATAACCCGCGCGGGAAAGCGCAAACACCAAGCGACTGTAACCATAAATGATTGAAAAGAAAGAAGCGATAAGGCCAGCCAATCCAAGTAAGTTCACGGCCATTGCTACCGTTGAATTGCCCGTAAGCTTTAGGGCGTCAACTAATGGCACCGCGCTATCGCCTATGACCTTTGAGCCAACCGCACCAGCCAAAAGGACGACTACGAGAGTTGCGGTTAGCAATAAAAACAGCATCGCACCAATGATGCCTTTGGGAACATCTTTTGCCGGATTTTTTGCCTCCTCTGCCGCTAAAGGCACACCTTCAACCGCAAGAAACAACCACATTGCAAATGGCAACGCAGCCCATACGCCATACCACCCAAACGGCAAGATTTCTGTTGCCTGAGCCGTCGCCGGAGCAATATCGAATAAGTTATTAACATCAAAGTGACCAATAAGCACAGCAGCAGTAATGAGAATAGCTAGCACAGCCAAACCGCTGATGACCATCATCACTTTGAGAGCTTCGCCAACACCTGCCATATGAATAGCGATAAAGACGGCGTAGAAAAGTGCGTAAACAACAGGGCCATCGATACCAACCAATTCATTCACGGCTGAGCCAATAAAAATCACTATCGCAGCAGGCGCGAGCGCATATTCAATCAAAACTGATAAGCCAGTGAAAAAGCCGCCTGTCGGCCCCATCGCCTGTCTTGCGAAGCTGTAACCACCACCCGCAGCAGGAATAGCCGCAGACATTTCAGCTAAAGACAATACTAGCGTGAAATACATTACTGCCATCGCGATAGCAGCAATAAGAAAGCCTCCCCATCCTGCTTGAGCGATGCCAAAGTTCCAACCGGCGAAGTCACCAGATATAACATACGAGACACCTAAGCCAGCAAGTAAAATCCAACCTGCGGTGCCTCTTTTTAGCTGCCTTTTGGCCAAGTACTCCTGATGTTTAGACATAGTAAATCCTTCTACTTTGATGAAATTAAAAAGTTGTCGCTGTGTTTATCTTCAACGCTTGCGCCACTTGGCTCATTGATATCTGAGCGATCTTTCAGATTCACTCCTGACAGTTGTAATTTTCGAGCTTCCTTGAGCAAGTAAAATGCGCGTTCACAGGCATCGTCATAGTTGAGCCCCTGAGGGCGCACATTGGAAATGCAGTTTCTTTGGGAATCTTTAGAGCCTCGTTTAGCCCCCCAAGTGAGATACATACCCATGCTATCCGGAGAAGTTAGACCGGGCCTCTCTCCAATTAAAACCAGCACGGCCTTAGCGTTAAAACATTCACCAACATCATCCCCTACCGCTACTCTTCCTTGCTTTACGATTGTGATAGGTGTGAATTTCCATTGATGTTCATCATCAGCGCTTAAAAGAGAAATCAATCGCGTAACAACAGGCACGGCATGGTTTTGAATTGCGACGGAAGAAAGTCCATCAGCAATAACAATCGCAAGATCAATGTCAGTGTTATGCTCATTTGCTATCGAGTTGAGCGTTTTCCAAGAAGATTCATCGAGCTGCCGTCCTAAATCGGGCCTTTGCAAGTACATAAGCCGATCACTCACTTGGCTGCTCACTACCACTGGAGGCTCTAAGGTATTTTCAAGAATCGAGTAAGAGTCCGACAAACCAGCAACGAGAGACTCAATATTCAAACTGCAATGCACTGCATCCATAGCTTGGGCATGATCCAGCTGAAATGAGAGTAACTCGTTGGTTGGTACACTGTTTCCGCTGCGACCCAGAGCGATCCGAGCAGAGGTGAAGTCGCGTAACTTGCCCCAAGGGTTGTGTGTGACAACTTCAGACTCACCTTGTGGGGACTGAGCAATGGTGATTACTTTACCCATGAGAATACCCCTTATTCAGTTGATTAATTGCTCCCGAAAACGAGCGAGAGATTTGCTCACTTAACCGAACGTCTTGCACGCTCTCGAAAATCTGCATCTCCATTAACCATTGTTCAAACTCTGGAGCTGGCTTCAGACCGAGTACTTTTCTTGCGTAAAGGGCATCGTGAAATGAGGTAGTTTGATAGTTGAGCATGATGTCATCAGACCCTGGAATACCCATGATGAAAGAGCACTCGGCCACGCCTAACAGTGTCAGCAAATTATCCATGTCATTCTGATCGGCATAGGCATGATTGGTGTAACAGATGTCGCAACCCATGGGTAAACCAAGCAGCTTCCCACAAAAATGATCTTCAAGCCCAGCACGAATGATCTGTTTGCCATCAAACAGATACTCAGGGCCAATAAACCCAACAACTGTATTAACCAACAAAGGATCGAACTGTTTCGCGACAGCATAAGCACGGGCTTCACAAGTCTGTTGATCGACCCCATGAAATGCATTCGCAGACAGCGCGGTACCTTGTCCGGTTTCAAAATACATCACATTGTTTCCTACGCTACCTCGATTCAAAGACAACGCGGCTTCATGGGCCTCTTTCAAAATCGACAAGTCGATTCCGAAGGTATCATTCGTCCCTTGCGTGCCGCCTATCGACTGAAAAACGAGATCGACTGGTGCGCCCATTTCAATGGCTTCGATCGTGTTCGTTACATGAGTTAACACACAAGACTGAGTCGGTATTTGATAGTGTTGAATCACCTCATCCATTAAGTTCATTAACTTGATAGCTTGAGGCACATTATCTGTTGCCGGATTGATACCGATAACCGCATCGCCATTTCCGTACATCAGACCATCAAAAATGGTCGCTGCGATACCATTGAGAGAATCAGTGGGATGATTCGGCTGTAAGCGAGTAGACAGGCGACTCGGCAAACCAATCGTATTCCGAAAAGCCGTGACAACTTGGCATTTTTTAGCAACGAGAATCAAATCCTGGTTGCGCATAATCTTACTGACTGCGGCCACCATTTCTGGTGTTAAACCTTGACGAATTTTAGCCAACGTTTCACCATCGGCTTCTTCACTCAGCAGCCAATTTCGAAAATCTCCGACCGTCAAGTGCTCAATCTGCTTAAAGGCTTCAAGGTCATGCGTATCGATAATTAGGCGAGTGATATCGTCGCTTTCGTATGGAATAACCGCCTCGTTAAGAAACGTTTTAAGTGGTAACTCAGACAGCGCCATTTGTGCGACTACACGTTCTGCCGCTGACTGAGCACAAACCCCGGCTAACGCATCGCCTGAGCGCTCCGGTGTCGCTTTCGCCATCAAGTCAGCTAATGACTTAAAGGTATAGACTTTACTTCCTTGTTGCCGACGATAAGTTGCCGTCATTGCTCTTCCTCTTCACTATTTGGTTCGCTTTTTGCTGAACTATCAATAAGCTTTAAGAAAGTATTGCCAAATGTGTTCCGTAGCGTTATCAAAAACTGGCAACATTTATAAACCAATAATAAACAATGAGTTATGTAAATACTGCTCCAACATGACTCACAAAAAAGGAATGAGCATCACAAGGATGAGTAACCAAATGCCCCAAACTGCACCAATGCTGTGCATCCATCACACTAAGGATGCAAACCAACAAGCTGCGAGTCTGATAAACTGGCAACAGGAATATGACCAACTCAGCGATGGTCGATTTTTAGGTCAAATTCGAGAACGACGATTTCCCAATTTCCATGTATTTCGTGAAGACAGTAACCGCTCGCTAAGACAGCAATGCAGGGTTGAAGAGGGAGGTATTTGGTTGGGTTTGAGTGCGGAAAATAAGCCGCTACACCTAAATCACAGTCAGTTTAATTCAAGCCAACTTTTGCTTAGGCAAGGTGGCGCTGATTTTGAGTTAATGACACCGGAGCAGTTTTCTATCTATGGAATAGTGCTCGACAAAAACTTCGTTCACATCATAGAAAATCAACTTGAGCTTGGGAGTATCCAAAACAACACATTACACTTAACGGGTTTGACGGAAAAACACATTCAACAACTTAAATACTACTTAGGCATGTTACTTGGTTCCGCCAAACCAAGATGGTCTGAAACCACACATCAAGCAATCTTAAAAGATATTGTGCTGGAGCTGTTCTCACTCAGTTCACTGCACACGAGCCATCCGATATCAATCTCTCATCGTCAACACGTGATGCACCGTATAAAACAACAGCTACAGGATCTAGACTACCGTACACCGATAACCGTCAGTGAACTGTGTGATGCAGTACACGTCAGTCGTCGCACACTACAGTACACCTTTGAACATTGCTGTAATACTTCCCCAAAGCAGTTCATACATCGAATGCGCCTGAATCAAGTACGTAGAGTGCTACAAAGCCCTGAAGATAATCGAACAATTGCAGAAATCGCTTTTGACTTTGGTTTTTTCCATCTCGGGCAGTTCAGTCAAAGCTACAAGCGGCTATTTGGTGAGACACCAACTGAAACGAGAAAATGGGAGTCCAGCAAATAAGATGACAGGCAGTATATTCTTTCAGATCCTGCGTTGGGGCCATGTTATGCAGTCGCAATGATTTGCTGAAACTTAGCATGAAGCTCTTCAAGTGCCGCTTCAACATCCGGTTCTGCACGGCTCAAGTGCGAGATTAACGTCATAAAATAGCAATCAAAAATCAGCGGTATTTTTCCCTCAAGGACGGAGCTTCCGTTTACAGATTGAAACAAAGCTTGGTTAAACGACTGATAATAATCCAAATCCCAAATCACCTCTTTCAACAAAGCTCGGCTCAGCTCAACGTTCGCAAAATAGTAGCGATAGTATTTCTCCGTCAGCGCCAAACCAATGTCGATATCGGTTTTACCTTCCACACTGACTAGCGTTTCTTGGCTGATCTGTTGCAGTTGCGCCAGCATCCCTTCGCGCAAAATCGACAGTTTAGTCGGGAAATGGCTAAACACTGTGCCATCGGCTACTCCTGCTTCTCTCGCTATCTGCCTTGTGGTCGTCATGTCATAGCCATTTTGAGCAAAAGATGCCCATGCGGCTTTTAGAATTTTATCTCTGGTTTGTTGTCGCTTCGTCATTGATGTGTCTGCTTAATGAGCCTGAAAAGATCATACCTTGCGTGGTTGAGATTGACAAATTGAGCGCGCTCATTTATAAAATTGAGCATGCTCATTTTATATAAAAACAAAAGGAATCACTCATGTACGTATTAAACAAACTAGGCCAAGGATTGATTTTCTTCCCGACCATCTTCTGCTTTTCGTATATTTTAAGACCGATATTAATGGTCATCCTTATTCCAGGAGGACTCGCACTTTTGGCGTTAATCGGTGGCGCAGAAGTCAGAGCAGAACTCAAAGCCATGCTGCTTGAGGAGTTTTTTGGCGTTAGCCCATCGCACACCACCTCGAAAAAGGCGTGAGTGCGCTACAAACGTTGGCAAGGCTAAGTAAAAAAGAAAACGCGCAGATATCGAGATCTCAATACCTGCGCGTAGATGTGGTGAAAATAAGACTGGCGTTAGTCAGTATTCATGTTCTGACCAATTCGCCATAAAACGCCACTAGGGTCAAACAAACAACATTCGCGCATGCCCCAAGGTTGCTCGACCAGCTCAGTCAAACGCGAACCAAATTCTTCATGACCCACTTTGGATAAGTGCTGATGCCAGCTTTCTGCGTCTTCTACGAGCAAGTGCATCATGAAGTTATTGCCGTGTTCTGGCTCATAAAAATTCTGTAAAAGAAACGCGCAGCTACCTTGAGAGAAGTATGCTACATCACCGAAGTCCGATGCCATTTCAAAGCCAATCGCCTCATAAAAGCGTTTTGATAGCGCGTAATCTTTCGCCGGAACAAATGATTTGATTTCAACAATATTGAGGTTTTCCATTTCCAATTTCCTAAGCCTTTTTCCATAAAACTGACTGACGTAATCTCGCTCTATGCCTTCTATTCGCCTTGCGTAATCTGCTGTGATGACAGTGGCACACACTCTGCCATTTGCGTTTGTAACCATGTGATAAATTTATGTTCGAGTTCTGTACGCTTTTTATCTTGACTCAATAAAACGTAATTGCAACTTGATGGAGAAAACCCAAATGGTGCGACCAAATTACCACGCTTAATATCGTCCATGACAAAAGGATACGATCCCATTGCGACGCCTAAGCCGTCCACCGCTGCTTGTATGCAAAAATAAAAATGCGCGAATGATTGCTGAGTGTTGCCGTTGAAAGTTTCACAACGTGTTGATTGCTGCCAATCCGCCCAAGCATTCGGTCTGGTTTGGCTATTCAACAATCGAGCTGCTTTCAAATTGTCTTTAATGGATTGCCAATACTCAGGAGAAAATACCGGCCCCACCCACTCTTCCACAAGAATGGTTTTGTCGTAATCGTGATGCTGCGCAAAATCGTCTCGACGAATCGCCATCGAAAGCCCAGTTGATCCTAATGTTACCGGGCCACCAGCCGTCGACAAACGAACATCAGCACGGTGTTCATCATTAAACGCGGCCAACCTTGGCATCAACCAGCGCATGGTTAATGTCGGTTCACAAGACACTTCAAGATGCTGATGCTTCTCTTGCATAAGCGTATTCACGCCTGTTTCTAGCGTTTGGAATGCCGTTTCTGTGTATGTCTTGAGTAATTCGCCTTCTGCCGTCAACACGACTTTCCTGCCCTCTTTGAAGAACAAAGGTTGAGACAGATATTGCTCAAGTTGCTTGATCTGCTTACTCACGGCTCCGTGGGTAATGTTCAGTTTGTCAGCCGCTTCAGTGTAGCTTGAAGAACTCGCCGCAACGTGGAAGACATAAAAAGATTTCAGGTGACGCATCTGTGAGTTTTTCTCACCAATATGGGAATATTTTTCGATTATAGTCAGTAATAAAGACGCCTACAATTCCGCTACATCCCAGACTTCATCATTCAAACAGGAAATCGATATGGAATTTGTAACTCTTGCGTTATTAGGTGTGATTATTGTTATTAGCCCTGGCGCAGACTTTGTTTTGGTATTAAGAAATAGCTTAAATCAAGGACGAAAAGCAGGCGTATACAGTGCGATTGGTATCAGCATGGCGATAAGCATCCACATCGCTTACTCCATGCTGGGGATCAGTTACTTAATTTCACAAAATGAATGGTTGTTTAATCTCGTGCGCTATCTTGGGGCCGCTTATCTTGTCTACCTTGGGATTAAAGGAATATTCTCCTCGCAACCTGCATCAAACTCAGAAACCGTTCAACAGAGCGAGTATTCAATGTGGCGATTTTTCATGCAGGGATTTCTGTGTAATTTACTCAATCCCAAGACGATGCTGTTTTTTCTGAGTATTTTTAGCCAAGTGATTTCTCCCGACTCTAATCAGCAACACATCGCCTTTTTTTACGGGATTTATATGATTGCGCTGCATGGTATTTGGTTTTCTATCGTTGCTGTTTTATTCACGTCATCCCAGCTACAAGCTTTCTTGTTGAAGATTAAGCATCGACTCAATCAAGCATGTGGGGCGGGATTAATCATTTTCGGCGCAATGCTGGGCTTAAAGGTGTAGTGCGCTTGCGGTCCGATTATCCCAATTCAAATTGATCATTGAACAAGTGGCAGTAATCAATTAAAAATCTACATTATCAATACTTTAAATTAGAAAAAAACAGCCAACGTACGCTGGCTGTTTCGATACAGTTAATGGATGACCCGAGCGTCCCCTTTAAATAACTGAGACAGATCGATAGTGAATATCGTCACCGTCGGACGTTTAGGCAGAGCATTTTCGATCGAAAACTCTGGCCCAGCTGGAACGAGGGGGAAGTGAATAGCAGTCGGCCACGTTGACGAAGCTTCATTACCGCCCGGCTCAGATATTGAGAAAGAAAACGCAGGTAAACGGGTCATAACACTTACCTCAAATGACTGATTAGCGGGCTCAAGCGAGCCCGCTTAGGTTTTGCAATGTTATTGTTATTTTAACGCTTACTTAATCACTAACGGTTGATGACGTTAGATATCAAGTTCTTTGTCTTCAACGTGGTTGGTGATCATCGCTTCAGTGGTGATCATCAAGCCAGCAACAGACGCTGCGAATTGAAGCGCTGAACGTGTTACTTTAGCAGGGTCCAAGATGCCCATTTCGATCATGTTGCCGTATTCACCTGTTGCAGCGTTGTAACCGTAATCGGCATCACCCGCTTTAACAGCGTTCGCCACAACAGAAGCTTCGTCACCTGCGTTAGTTGCGATTTGACGAAGAGGCTCTTCCATTGCACGTAGGGCAACTCGGATACCCACGTTTTGGTCATCATTGTCGCCTTTTAGATCCGCCAATTCTTTCGCGATCTTAGTTAGAGCAACACCACCACCAGCAACAATACCTTCTTCAACCGCTGCGCGAGTAGCGTGTAGTGCATCGTCCACGCGGTCTTTCTTCTCTTTCATCTCAACTTCGGTTGCAGCGCCGATCTTGATCACCGCTACGCCGCCAGAAAGCTTCGCAACACGTTGTTGAAGCTTGTCTTTATCGTATTGAGAGGTGGTTGTTTCGATTTGTTTTTCAATCGAAGCCACACGATCAGCAATCGCGCTTGCTTCTGCTGCGCCACCCACAATGGTTGTTGTGTCTTTGGTGATGGTCACTTTCTTCGCACTACCTAGTTGCTCTAACGTTGCTTTTTCGAGCTCTAGGCCGATTTCTTCAGAGATGACCGTACCAGCAGTTAGTACCGCAATGTCTTCCATCATCGCTTTACGGTTGTCACCAAAGCCAGGCGCTTTCACCGCGGTCGCACGCACGATGCCGCGCATGTTGTTCACAACCAATGTCGCTAGCGCTTCACCTTCGATGTCTTCAGCAATGATCAATAGCGAGCGAGAAGATTTCGCCACTTCTTCTAGTACAGGCAATAGCTCGCGGATGCTGCTGACTTTTTTGTCCACCAATAGGATGTAAGGGTTGTCTAGCTCGACGCTGCCATTTTCTTGGTTAGTGATGAAGTATGGCGACAAGTAACCGCGGTCAAATTGCATACCTTCAACCACAGACAATTCGTTGTTTAGACCTTGGCCTTCTTCAACCGTAATCACGCCATTGCGACCCACTTTCTCCATCGCTTCTGCAATGATTTCACCGATCGCGCGATCGCTGTTTGCAGAAATGCTACCCACTTGGGTGATAGATTCTTTGTCGCTGCATGGCTTAGACATTTCACGTAGTTTCTCAACCGCCGCTTCAGTGGCTTTGTCGATACCACGTTTTAGGTCCATTGGGTTCATGCCAGAGGCTACCGCTTTAAGACCTTCATTGATGAAAGATTGCGCCAGTACGGTAGCGGTCGTTGTACCGTCCCCCGCTTCATCATTCGCTTTGGACGCCACTTGTTTCACCATTTGTGCGCCCATGTTTTCGAACTTATCTTTCAGTTCGATTTCTTTCGCTACAGACACGCCATCTTTGGTGATGGTTGGCGCGCCGTAAGATTTATCAAGCACAACGTTGCGGCCTTTCGGGCCTAGTGTCACTTTTACTGCGTCCGCCAGTAAGTTCACACCTTTCAGCATTTTTTGACGTGCGTCATTAGCAAATAATACGTCTTTTGCAGCCATGGTTATCTCCTCAAAAAACTACTACAAAAATAATTACTCAACGATTGCTAACACATCAGATTCGGACAGAATTAAGTATTCTGCGCCGTCAATTTTCTCGGTTTTCACGCCGTAACCGTCATTGAAAATGATTTGGTCGCCCACTTTGACTTCCATCGCAGCGCGTTCGCCATTTTCAAGACGTTTACCTAAACCAACAGCAATGACTTTCCCGCGGTTTGATTTTTTCACCGACTGAGAAGTTAAAACGATTCCCCCTTCAGATTTATTTTCCACCTCTTGTCTTTCAACAATTAGCTTGTCATTTAAAGGACGAATTTTCATTTTTAAGTGCCTCCTACTTGGAACCAAAAATAAAAGACAAAATAAACATCAAGATGGATTTGCGAGTCGACAGCTCGCTTTCGATGAAAATAATAAGGTCGAAAAATGAGAGTTCAAGAGGTGAATTTGATAAAAATTTTTTATTAAATTAAATAAAATTTTCTATCGAATTATCGCATTCACAACCACTTAGCATCTCTTTATGATGGAAAATATGCTCAATCAAATCTAGAGTGGTTACGTACTCTTAAAAAGGATAATCAAACAATGAAAAAGGCCGTATCTCTATTTCTTGCAACGTTATGCGTTGGCTTCCTCTCACCCAACGTGTCAGCTTCTGAACGCGCTGAACAAGGTTGGCAATTGATTGACGAGGGCGCGATGATTGTCGATGTGCGCACGCCGCAAGAGTTTTCTGAAGGGCATTTGGATAATGCCGTCAACTTCCCTTTATCTGAACTTGATAAACATTTTCAAGACGTCGATAAAGATCAAGCTATCGTGTTGTACTGTCGCAGTGGTAACCGCTCTGGCAAAGCGTATCAATACTTACAATCGCAAGGCTTTACGAATCTGCACAATGCAGGTGGCTTTGAAGAACTACAAGACGCCAAATAGTCGTCTCCGTTCTAATATACAAAGTAAAAGCACAGAGCGCGTCGCAAGCGTATTGTAACGCGCTCTGTTTCTAAATACTTATCTACAACAACTCTATTTTGGCCCTGCATCAAATTGAGTCAGGTTATCCGATATCTCGAGCCACGGCGCTTTCGACGCGACAAAAATATGGAAATCAGGCTTGTGAGAAGGTGTGTCATCCAAGATACCAAGGCGAATATTGACGATCCCATTGTTCTTTTTCGAATACAGACTTGATCCGCAGTGGCGACAAAAGCATAGCATGGTATTTTCGCTTTTCTGATAAGTTTGAATATCTTCTTTCCCTTGGATAATAAGCAGTTTATCCAACGCAATACCACCGGCAGATGAATAGTCAGAACCTGTGAACTTGCGGCATTCAGAGCAATGGCAATTTCCCATGTACTTAAATTCATCTGCCACTTCCAACTTTACCTTGCCGCACAGACATGAGCCTTTTAGTACTTCCATTTGAATTCCTTTTTGTTATGAATCTAATTGAATTAGATGGCTATCTCGACACCATGCCACTGCAATACGAAAAATTAAAGACAGGCAATACAGGTTTTCAAAAATGAAACGAAAATGTAAAACATTCCATTCAGAGGGAAGTGCGCTCGACACGTGAAAAATCGAGCTATTTTAGATACAAAAACACCAAGCAATAACGCTTGGTGTTTACCTCACAGAATGTCGCCTCAGAAAAGGCGCTTTCCGCTGTGCTTAAAAAATGCAGTGTTTAGTAAAGCTGGTCGCTTCGTTTGCAGTCCAGTCACCTTTCGGCTTATCTTTCAGGTTTTCACACCATTGCTCGCTGCCGACACCATCTTGCAGAACACAATGCTTTGCAAAGTCTACCGCGTTGTCTGCTGTCCATTCTGTTTTTGGCTTATCGCGCATGTCGTTACACCAGCCTTCAGTGCCCACTTCATCACTACAAGCGGTCAAAGCAGAAGCCGCCAACATCAGCATGACTAGTTTTTTCATAAATTTAAGGTTCCAGTTGCAAACAATAGTAAAATTAAACTCAATCTCTTCAACACATGCCCATTCAAGTGTCTGAATAAAGGCGTCACTAGCTGAAGTGACTTTTGTATCAACTATAACGAAATTATCAGTCTACGTGTTAAGACACCGAAAAATTATTGAGCGACTCTGTGTAAAGCGCGCCATTCTAAAAGCTATAGGCAGCGCGCTTTTGTTAGCTCACCAACCTTAAAAGAGCCAGTACCAAAGCACGCTAAACGCAGCTCTAATGCCATTTGTTCAAAGTGATCGACGACAGACTGCGTGCTGATCGTCGCAGCTTTTAATACCGCACCAGCTTGCCCAATGAGATTAGCACCCAAATGAATGGTTTTCGCCGCTTCAAGTCCGTTATGAACACCTCCCGAGGCGATCAAGGGTAATGTAGGATGCAGTGCGCGGATTTGAGCCAAACATGTTGCTGTAGGGACACCCCAATCGCGGAAAAGCTCGGCTGCACGCTGCATTTTCGGATTATCTTGGCAATACCCTTCAACCGCACTCCAGCTTGTGCCACCCGCGCCCGCAACGTCAATTGCATCCACACCAGCATCAATTAATCGCTGCGCAACGTGTCCGCTAATACCAAAACCGACTTCTTTGATAATGATAGGAACCTTCACGCGAGATTTAAGCATCTCAATTGCCTGGAAAACACCAACCCAATTGTGGTCGCCATTTTTCTGAAACGCTTCCTGCATTGGATTAACGTGCACAAACAAGGCATCTGCTTGAATCGCCTCAACCGCACGTTGCGCATTATCGAGTTTACCTTTATCGAGCAATTGAGCGGCTCCAAGATTGGAATACAACGGTACTTCTTTCGCCAACTCACGAATGGTTTTACCCAAGCCCGAATGCTGACTTTCTTCTAAGCTAATCCGTTGCGAGCCCACACCCATGGCAATACCTAATTCACTTGCTGCTTCAGCTAGACGACAATTGATCGTTTCTGCGTCTTTTGCTCCGCCAGTCATCGAGCTAATCAAAAACGGTAGCGCTAATTGATGACCAAGAAACTCTGTCGATAAATCGATCGCGTGAAAGTCACATTCTGGCAGCGCACAGTGTTCAAACTCGACAGACTCAAAACCCGCCGTTTTATGCTTCATGCTCATATCATGATGTAAAACAGCATCTAGGTGTAAATCTTTTCGGTTAGTTTGCGGAGCCATAATGTCACCCTAAAGTAAAACAGTCGCGCAGTATTGCGATCCTTATCAGTAACGTCAATGCGAATTTTGTGAATTTGCCGGATTACTTTTCCGAAACGAGTAATGAGTCTCGACTGCCCCTGACATTATAAGAAAAGAAACTCGCTTTCCGTTTTAAACAAGCCGGCAAGTTTCTCTTCAAATTGAGATAATCAGCGTACGATACCCATGATGCAAATGGATCACATTGCTCTGTAGTTTACTTTACGCTGTCCGACAGAATTAGCGACACAACAGTGCTTGTCGTCGTTGGTTCAAACTGTTCGGGATCATCACAGAATTGAATTTTTCCTTTTTCTTCTACATGGAACAGCGGTACAACTGAACTACCTTTGTGATGCGCTAAATAATCTTGATACGTGAAGTTATCGCTCAATTTCGTGTGTTTAACCTCTGCACCACGACTTAACATACTGGCTAGCTGGGTATAGCTTACATTGCCGCCCATCAGCAATTTACCATGGTACTCCTGAGCCACGGAGTGCTTCTCGCTGCCATTGCTGTTGGTTTTCACTTTTTGTAAGCAGTGAACTTTATCTTCCCCGAACTCGTCGACGAATTGCATGCAAGCCATAATGTTGAAATGCTGATCGGGCGTTAATGCAACCACTTGACCTATTCCTATCAAGTTCAAGTTGTCGTCCGCGTGACTAGAAATAGGGTTGCCGTAATAGTAATCCAGTCCCAACATACGAACCTGACTGATGTACTCCCAGTTTGAGTCAGTCATTAATACGCGACGGTCATAACGCGCCAGCGCCTGCCCTATTTCTCTTGCTACTCGGTTAGCACCAATCAACAAGAAGCCGCGTGGTGCTGGCTCTGCGATGCCCAACGTCAGCGCTACAGGACGTGCCGTCGCACTTTGTAACACGACCGTTCCTATAATCACCATGAAGGTCATAGGGACCAGTAAAATCGCTTCATCAATGCCGTATCCAGTCAATTTGATCGCGAAAAGAGACGAAATCGAAGCAGCAACAATACCGCGCGGTGCAACCCAAGACAAAAACAGCTTATCTTTGAGACGCAAGTTGCTGCGGAAGGTTGAAAGAAAAATCGATAACGGACGCGACACTAACTGCATAAATACAAACAACAATAACGCACCGCTACCTAGCGCAGCAAAATCATCCAGACTGATTCGAGCCGCAAGGAAGATGAACAATCCGGTGATCAGTAAAATGGTTAAATGCTCTTTAAAATGCAGAATTTGCTGAATATTGATGTCTTTAGCGTTTGCGAGCCACATACCCATTACGGTGACGGTTAGTAACCCAGCTTCAGACTCAATGTGGTTAGAGACCGAAAATACACCTAGAACCACCATCAAAACCGCAAATGGCTGCAAATATTCCGGTAGCCAAGAACGACGCATGATCGTCGCAACTGCATAGCCTGAGGCCGCACCTAGCATGACGCCGACAGCAATGATCGTCCCAAACACTTCGACGCTATTTATCGCGCTGTGAGATACGATAAACTCGTAAACCATCACAACAAAAAGCGCACCGAGCGGGTCAATCAAAATCCCTTCCCATCGCAAAATGTTAGCAAGCGTACTGTTAGGTCTTACGGTTCGTAGAAGTGGCACGATGACCGTCGGCCCTGTTACTACGGTTAAGCTGCCGAACAACATGGCAAGCTCCCAAGTAAAGCCGAGGAAATAGTGTGTTGCGATACTGGTCGCCGCCCACGAAATGATCGCCCCGATGGAAACAATGCTCCATACCGAACCACTCACGCCACGAATTTCTTTAAAGTTTAAGGTCAAACTGCCTTCAAATAAAATCACTGCCACCGCTAAAGAAACCAACGGAAAGAGCAAATTACCTAATATCTCATCAGGGTTTAACCACTGCATAAATGGCCCAACGATCAGCCCTGCCAACAACAAAAATAAGATCGCTGGCAAACGCAATCGCCAAGCTAACCATTGGCAACCTAAACCAATAACCCCAACCGCTGACAGCACCAGCGCTTCATTACCCACTTGCATCAATAATTACCTGTTTTTGTCTTTTTTCGCGTGAATGCGCTATACCCGAATACATTCAGCCTTACGGTCAGATAGAAACTACCGAACGTGCAAATCAAACGACTGACCTTCGATGACATCGCTACGAAACGCACATGTTTGAAGTCATTTGGCGATCGCATCAGAACTATGAATATAGTTGACCCCCAATGACTTAACGACTCATTTTTGTTCATCAGGTCTTAAAGTGGCACACAAGTGTGCCACTTTGTCGAATTCATCATTACGCATTGAGTTTCATTATGTAGAATGATTTCTAAAGAAAGCGCGGAACCTAGCACTATATGAGGCTAAGGCATAGAGCATGAACTAAGCTTTAGCGTAAGTGCTCAAAGTTAAGAATCGTGGGTCACGCGACGTACGCAAGGAGAAATGGATTGTACGTAATACTAGCACTGTTCATGGCGTGTCTCGCCATCCTCATCGGAGTGAAAGCCGCCAACCGAGCTGCACTTTTAGAAAAAGAACTAACCAAACTTCGTGAGGAAGTCACATCACTACGAGCCAGTGTCCATGGGGGCTCAAACCAACAAGCGCACCAACAATCCAGCATCGAAAAAGACACACCATCTGTAGCGGCGTCACCTCACATAGAATCACCACAGAAAAATGTCTCATCCTCTGGGGAACATGATCCAGCTGCCAACCTAGACTTGGACCAGAGCGCTGCGAATCAAGGGTACGCCCAGATAAGAGAAGTGCAACTGGATGTTTTTAGTCAAGAAAATGAGTCATTCCTTCAGAGTAAAGTTCAGAGCCTGCTTAGCAACATTCAAGAAAATTGGTTGGTTTGGGTAGGCGCATTGGCCATGCTGATCGGTGGAGGTTATCTCGTACAGGTGATTGGTAGTCACATCCAGTTTTCGCCATTTATGCGAGTGTCCTTTGCCTTTGTGATCTCATTACTTATGGTGCTTGTTGGCGAGTGGTTTCACCGTAAAGAACAACAGAATCCGCAACGGGCAGCACGAGCCCAAGGCTTTACGTATGTTCCTGCTGCTGTTACCGGTACGGGATTAACGGGCATTTACTGCACCGTCATTTTTGCCTTTGTGGTTTATCAAATGCTAACGCCGAGTATCTCGTTGATCATCTTGGCTTCAGCGGCATTTTTCAGTTTAGCATTATCATTGCGACAAGGGCCGTTAATGGCCGTGCTTGGCTTAATTGGTGGCTACACAGCACCACTGTGGATTGGGGGTAATGAACCCAACTACTTCTTGTTAGCCGGATACATCTGCGCAATTTCGTTCGCGGCGACCTTATTGATGCAAAAAGTGCGTAGGGCATGGATTACGCCAAGTATCGCGATTCCACATGTCATTTGGATGTTGCTGTTGATTGAGAGTGTACCAACAGAACGGTTGTTCTCGTGGCTCGCGATTTATCTCTCCATCACTTTGTATCTCATTTTCGCGGTTCCGAGAATGGGTTGGATGCTCAATCCTCGCTTTCGTCACTATCAAAGCAAGTGGACAAACTCGCCGACCGCTACCGCTCTCGCAACTGCTTTATTGACCTTTTCTGCCGTCACCAGAATGCCGGAGCTGAACACTCTACAAATGGCGTACTGTTATACGCTGCTTGTTGCGAGCATCTGGCTACCAGCACTTCGTACAGGCTGGTCATTACGTGTATTTTTGCCATCCATACTCGTCTCAGCAACCGCGCTGATAGTTCTTACCATCGCTTTTGATGCGCTGTATATGGTAGAGCGAGAAGCTAGCATCCTATTCGCATTGGCGGTGAGTATTGCGCTGATCTGCTATCGAACATATTGCCAATCACTTAGTGACCGTTCGCAACTCAGTGGGCTGCTTCTGCTGGTACTGGCTCCCGCGATGAGCTTAATTACGTTGTTTTATATTGACGAATTTATGCAGGGCTACCTGTGGTATTGGACTGCATTCTGCGCATTGATGGCCACTTACTACGTTGTGCTTGGTCAGCGTGCACGTTCGTTGGCATTAGAATGCTCTGCCGTTATGCATGCTTTAATCATAGGTATTGCTTTTGTTTGGTTGAGCGATACTTGGTTAACAACAGCAATCTCAATACAAGTTGCGATAATGGCCTTACAGGCTCAAGTCGGGTTATTTCGACCTGCGAGTTGGGCGATTAAAGTGACAATGGGAATACTGGTTATCCGACTCACGCTGCTACCTTTCATCCCCGAATGGCAACCGGTAGAAGCTGGGCATTGGGCTTGGGTTCTTGTGAGTTATATGCCTTCTCTCTTCATCTTGTCTTATGCTCGTTCAACACTAAAACAAGTGGACCGAGAACTGACCAACTGGTTTGAAGGGGCGTTTTTACATGTATTCTTAATGGCATTGTTCACCCAAACTAACTACTGGTTAACGGGGCAATATGGTTACTTGGGGCACATCGACTTCACAAGTGCGGCAGTCTTTGCCAATCAAGCATTAGTTATGGGTTTGGTATACAGCTACCGCAGCCAATTTGCGCAACGCTTAAGCCGTATCTACGAAATCTATAGTTACTTGCTTTGGTGCGCGTTCGCTATATTGATTATTTTGCTTAATACGGCAGAATCGCCGTTGGTGACTGATAACGTCTCGGCACAAGCACTTCCCATCTTTAACATGCTGAGTATCGGCTGGCTGTTACCAGCTTGCATCCTGCTTATCGCAACGTTTAAGCGCTGGAATACGTTGCAAGTTCATCGATTTGCGATTGCTAGTCTAGGCTTTTTACTTGCAGCCATTTGGTTGGGGATGTCTATCCGTCAATTCTGGCAAACCACATCGATGATGCTGTATCAGCCAACCAGCATGGCAGAGTTGTTCAGTTATTCAGTGGCTGGCTTGCTCGTAGGTGGATTGCTGACTTGGCGCGGCGTGACCCAACAGGGGCTGATGATGCAGCGTGTCGGTCTAGTGGTCCTTGCCGGTGTCGCACTGAAAGTATTCTTATGGGATGTGAGCTCTCTGGATGGGTTCTGGCGAGCAATAAGCTTCTTAGGCTTAGGTGCATCTTTGATAGCACTTGGATGGCTATTCCAGAAATTGAATCGTTCGGTGGCAAAAGCACTCGAGCCCTAGACGAGTCAAAGAGAGATTCCCGACAGTGCGCTGTTTTCGTTATTGGGGGACGATAACAGTGTAAAGCCGGGAATCATTGGAGTGTTCGTTACTTCAGTAAAGCGACCACGGTATGACGACGCACGTTTGCTTGCGCATTCAATGCCTGAAAAGTCGAAGTAAACTCGCCAGACTTTTGCATGAATCCATCCAGTTTTGCATTCACTTCATTGACTGAAAGCTGTGCGGTTTTGGTTTGGATAGAACGCATTTGAGTATTCAGTTCACCATGAAAAGCTTTCGCTTCCTGCAAGCTCGTTTGAACTTGTTTCAGATGCTGATTTACTTTGGCAATCGTCTGCTTGATGCCGTCGCGTGAGCCTAGATCAAACCCGAGCTCCGCAATACCATCTGGCTCAGACTTTAAGTTCAAAACGTTAGGCTGTCCCGCAGGGAAGCGGTGCCCTTCCCCCGTTACCATCACCTTTTGCTGCATTTGTTGATAAGCGTTGTCTCTGGCTTCAAATAAAATGCTGCCATCATCGGCTAATGAGGCTCGCATTCCTAACGCAATCAAGCTGCGATCCAGCATTTTGACCGTTCGCTCACCGTCTGATTGTCCATCAAACTGAATCATCACCGCTTGACCTTGAGGAAAATCCAAACGGATTTGCTCGGCCTTGTCGCTTAAGCGATGAACATTCAAACCTGGAATAGAAAAGCGACGAATATCCGCTTTATCCAGTTTTAAATGCAGTTCGTTATTTAGGACTTTCTGGCCATCGAAACGTGCTTGCTCAACGACTTTTTGGATGGTGGCTTTAGAACGAACCAATGTATCCTGCAAACCAGGAACATTTTGTACGCCTTGATTAATAGCTTGCGTCAAACCACGTTTAATTTGCGTGAGCTCTTTGCCAATCACCTGCAGCGATTTGGACGCGATCTGAACCGCCGTGGCTTGCTGCTGACCCTGCGTAAGCTGAATACCAGATACAGAGTAGGCTGACGCAGTGTCAGCCTGAATTTGCGCCGGGCGCGGTTTAATTGCCGTACTTGAGTCTGCAGAACGGGTCGGCATGATAGAGGCTTGTTCTTGTCCACCTAAGCGTATGCTATGGGGTCTAACCTCTACTGTACTCATTACCATAAAAAGAACTTCCTAACCTTATAAACGGTCAAACAGCGACAAACCATCGATCTTCACATAGCTTGCTTGCGTTGCTTGCAAAGCGGCCATGTAATTACTCAATCGTACCGACGCTTCACCATAGTCCAGAGCAGAGAGGTCTCCAGATACTTTGTCAACGAACAGCTTGTTTTCACTGTGCGCGCCACCAACAAGATCTAAGTTGTTGTGTCGACCACCAATCTCAGTCATGGTCCCTAGTACGTTTGAAAAAGTATCGTCGATAGCGCTGATACTCGCCTCAACTTCAGCTCTGAAGTTGGCGGTAGGGCTCTCAAACTCTTTGATCAGCGCATCAATTTGGTTAAGCACGTTATGGCCTCCCCCAAGGTCCAATATTTCTTTTGCAGTCATATTGGAATCCATCGTGACACCTTTAGCAATTGTTACTACGCGCTTGTCACTATTACCTTCAATTACGTAGCTGCCGCTCGCTTTACTTACAGCCGCAGTATCCGTTTTAGTACCAGAGAAAAGGTAGTGCCCTTCTTCATCCTGCGCGTTAAAAGACGACTCAATAGAATCACGGTAACTCTTAAGCTCTGTAATCATACCGCCACGACTTTCGTCAGTAAGAGAGCCGTTCGCACCCCAAAGCGCGATGTCTCGCATGCTTTTTAAGCTTTCTTTGATCGAATCTAAATGGGTTTCTTGACTCGATAGCGTCGTTTTTACGTTTTCAATGTTGTTTTTGTACTGAGCAATCGCACTGGTTTCTCGGTCTAAGTTAAGCAACTTGATCGAAGCCATTGGATCGTCAGACAGCTTGGTTAAGCGCTTGCCAGTAGACATCTGTTGCAAAGCTTCGCCTAATCCCGCGCTATTGCTCTGCAAGCTGTGCAACATCATTTGACTAAATTGATTGTCACTAATTCGCATCTAAACTTTCCTCTTAGAATAACTGCAGAATAGAATCGAGCAGTTGATTTGCTGTGCTGATCACTTTCATGTTGGCATTGTGCGCATTAGCAAACATCATTAGGTTAGCCGCTTCTTCATCGCTGTTTACGGAACTAACATTATCGCGAGCTGCGTGCGCTTGCTTGTTCATGGCTAACTTCGCTTGATAATCAGCATTAGCTTGGCGTGCTTTAATTGCGGTTTGACCCACCATTGAACTAAAGGCATCGTTCAAGCTTACTGAGCCGTAACCTGATACCGCCACTGGCTTGTTGCTTAACTCGATCAATGATTGCAACGCATCTGCGTTACCAGGTGTTCCATCACTTGAGAACGCAAGCTCATCTGGAGTTAGCTTGGTAATATCCAAACTGGCTGCAGGGTTTGCTGGGTCATAGCTGAACAAAGGTTTACCTGGGTTGCCATTTAAGTCTTTGCCAGTTGCAAGCACGGCGTTGTATTCATCCGCGAGAGCTTTCGCCATGTCATTCAGAGCCAGTTGGTTTGGTTTCAACACTTCGGTTTGATAGTCATTAATCGCACCTAATTTGCCACCAAGCGAGTCACCAATCGCAAAGCTTTGATTCGAGAACGTGACGTGTAAGTCCGCTAAGTAAGGATCACTCGGGTCAGGAATGGCTTCCAGTTTGCCATGGTCCGTACCCATCACAAGCGGTTGACCAGAGGTTAGTGTGACCTGAACACTGCCGTCATGCTGCTGTGTTGTTTTGATTTCAATGGTTTGAGATAACTCACCGATTAACCTATCTCGTTCATCCATTAACTGTGATGGATTACCACCTGTACCTTGCATCTCTACCAGTTGCTTGTTCACCTTCGCGATATTTTCCATAAGGCTATTCGCGTGGTTAAGCGCTGCATTACGTTGGTCGCTCATGTCTTTATGTTGATTGTATAAAGACTCGGTAAGCGTATTAAAGCGGCGGGCCAAAGCTTCAGATTCGTTAATGATCTGCTGGCGGTAAGGTATGGATTCCGGCTTAACGGTCGCATCGTTAAGCGCAGCGTTTAGCGAGTCCAAGCCAGCCGATATACTGAAACCATCGGCACCAAGCGTATTCTCCAGCTGACTCATGTTACTGGTGTATCCAGATGCGTATGCCGCCATACTGTTAGTCGACCACGTTTGCTTAATCAGAAATTGATCAGTAACGCGGCGAATGCTAGTGACTTCTACCCCTAAACCTGGACTTAAGCGATTGGCTTTACCATCATCGACAGACGCCATCAACGCTTGTTGACGACTGTAACCCACGGTATTCACGTTTGCCACGTTTTGCGCGGTTACGTCTAGGGCCACACGGTTCGCGCCTAAACCTGAAAGGGCAATATTAACTAGGTTCATTTACAGCTCCATTTTTCTGATCAACGGCTGAGAAAACGCGGTAGTCATACCGGCCTCACCGAATACCTGTTTAACAGAGGCGACGGCTTGAGAAGCGGTATTAAATAGGCTTGAATTCTTCTCCACCTCTTTAGAATCTACTTGTGAGATAGATTCAGAATTCGAAGCTTTACCATCGTTAGCGGATGAGATGTTGCGCGCAGCATCGAAAGCAACCTCACGCATAGACGGGCTCAGCTGCTGGATGAGCATATTGGCAATGCCTGAGCTCTGTTTCTTTGCTAGTTCCATCGCCAGCTGACCGTCATACATATCACGGAATACCCCTTGTTGCTGACTGGCGAACGGGCTGTCTTTATCAGCAAGAGCATCACTACTGCTGCGCATTTGGCGTAACACCATTTGTAGGAACATTGCCTCAAATTGACCTGCGACGACTTCAAGTGCGCCTTCTTGATCACGACTATGCTTGATGTTAGCCAATGCACTATTGTCGTGATAAAGCATCGAATTTAACTGAGTTTGTTCATTGGTACTGTCTAGCTTCATCCTTAACTCCTTATATCACGACCAATTCAGCGTTCAATGCACCCGCTTCACTCAAAGCTTGCAGGATAGACATCAAGTCTGTAGGCGTGGCACCTAAACTATTTACCGCATTAACTATGGTGTTAAGTTCCGTGCCTGGAGGCCAAATCACCATCTGAGCGAGATCTTCATTCACATCAAGATCCGTTTGGTTAACGACTTTCGTATCGCCATTTGCAAACGCATTAGGCTGACTAACTTGTTGTGATTCAGAAATTCGCACGGTTAAGTTACCGTGACTTACTGCTGCTTCACTCACTTTGACACTCTTACCGATCACCACGGTGCCAGTGCGAGAGTTAAAGACAATACGAGCAGGTTTACGGCCTTCAACAACGCTCATTTCTTCAAGCATCGACATCATGACGACACGCTGCTGTGTATCTTTTGGTGCACGCATATCAATGCGCGCTTTATTGATCGCAACTGCAACGTTAGGTCCAAAAGTGTTGTTAATTTCACGCGCAATATTTTTTGCTGTAGTGAAGCTAGGCTTGCGCAGGTTTAGGGTGATTTCATCACGTTGGTTGAAATCGGTTTTGATTTCTCTCTCTAAAGTCGCACCATTCGGAACGCGACCCGCCGTTGGTGTGTTTACTTCTACTTTGGAGCCACTTCGCCCCTCTGCAGATAAGCCCCCCACAACCACGTTGCCTTGCGCAATCGCGTACACTTCGCCATCAATACCACGTAAAGGCGTTAGCAATAACGTACCACCGCGAAGGCTCTTTGCATCACCGATTGAAGACACAACCACATCCAACGTTTGTCCTGGGCCTGCCATTGGATCAACGGACGCTGTCACACTCACAGAAGCCACATTTCGTAGCTTAGGGTTCATACTGTCATCAATTTGAACCCCAAACTGACGTAGCATGTTGGTAATAGATTGAGAGGTAAATTTCACTTGGTTTCGGTCACCTTGGCCGGCTAAGCCAACCACCAAACCATAACCAACCAGTTGGTTTTCTCGAATGCCGCGAACATCGACCAAGTCCATGATCGGAATTTCCGCTTCAGCACGTGAAGTGCCTGGTAGTCCCAAGGTCAACACCAATAGGAGAGACATAAAGAAAGATTGCATTGTCTTCATTAGAAAGGTACCCATGGGCTGTTGAAGAACTGAGTTAGCCACCCGGCTGCGTTGCTGTCAGCTAGCGCTCCGCGACCTGCGTAGGTAATTCTTGCATCAGCAATTCGTTGAGAAGAAACTTGGTTACTGCGGTTAATATCATCCACACGGACGATACCGGTTAGACGAATAAACTCGTCGCCTTGATTAAGACGAAGCCATTTTTCACCGCTGATACGCAATACGCCATTAGGTAATACTTCGTGTACCGTTACCGTAATGGCACCTTGAAGCTTGTTGCCTTGTGAACTTGATGCACTGCCATCGAAGTTACGTTTGCCATCCACGCTAACCCCTAACTCATCGATAGTTTTCGTGCCTATGGTCGGCGCCACAAAGTTAATTGCTGAACTTTTACCGAACTTAGTACCCGCATTTTTACTCGATGAGGTTTCTTCTGATAGTTGAACCGTTAATACATCGCCAACTCGGTAAGCACGACGATCCTGAAACAGGGTCATCGTGTATTGGTGACGATAAAGGCTACCAGATTGGGTTTCCGGCAGCGTGTAATCGAGCGTTGGTGGTGCATATTCCTCAGCATTCGGCTCAGGCGGAATAAATTCCTGACGGCCAGCACATCCCACCAGCAACACGGCGGCTACTGCCCAACTCTTAGAAAGCCATTTCATTGCTTTTTCCTTCATCATCACCAATTTCATACTTACATTGATTGCGAAACAAACTTCAGCATGTCATCTGCAGCAGAGACCACTTTCGCATTCATCTCATACGCACGTTGAGTGGTGATCATGTCGACCATCTCTTCTACTACTTGTACGTTTGACCCTTCCAGTGCACCTTGCTTGATAATGCCGGCACCATCAGCTCCTGCAATCAGCTCATCAGCTGGACCGCTGGCTTCCGTTTCACGGAATAAGTTGCCACCCATGGCCTCTAAGCCGGCTGGATTGATGAATTTTGCAAGTGTAATTTGACCAAGCTGCTGAGGTGTTGGATCGTCTGCTGTTGTTGTAGTCACGGTGCCATCAACACCCACAGAGAAAGAGACCGCATTGTCAGGGATCTGGATTTGAGGCTCTAAAGGCAGGCCCTGACTGTTCACCATTAAGCCTTCTGAGTTTCGATGGAACTGACCATTACGTGTATACATGATCTGTCCGTCCGAGTTTTCTATTTGGAAGAAACCCTGACCCATTACAGCAAGATCCAACTCTTGCGTTGTGTTTTGGGTATTACCTTGCGTGAACACTTTTTGTGTGCCAACAACGCGAACACCGCTACCTAGCTGAATACCACTTGGTAGTTCGTTAACTTGGTCTACTTGAGCGCCTGGTTGACGCTGAATGCTGTAGAAAAGATCTTCAAATACGACTCGGTCACGCTTAAAGCCAACCGTGTTTACGTTTGCTAGGTTGTTAGAAATGGCAGTCATCTTCGTGTCTTGCGCTGCCATGCCTGTCTTACTTACCCATAATGCTGAATGCATTTTTTACTCCTTGCGGGGCGAGACTTAGCTCGCCGCCATTAATTTGTTACCAGCTTTTGCTAGAGTTTCCGCCGTTTTCATCATGCGAACTTGCATTTCAAAGTTACGCGTCAGCGACATCACACTAACCAATTCATCAATAGCAGATACGTTACTGCCCTCAATGTGCTCAGGAGAGAGTTGCACGGTTTCATCTGCCGCGAATGGCACGCCATCTACGCTGTGCAGCAAGCTATCGCTCTCTTTTTGCAGTTGATTAATTTCCGGTTTAACCAACTTCAAAGTGCCTGCCACAATTTCTGCGCCGCCACCTGGTGGGATCACTGAGACTTGACCACGCTCGCTGATTTCAATCTTTTGATAATCCGGCACAACCAAAGGACCATTTTCACCGAGGACAGGGAACCCATTGATTGTTAGAGCGCCAAAAGTATCGACCTGAATATTGCCTGCACGGGTGTAAGCTTCGTTACCCGCTGGGGTTTCTACAGAGAGATATCCCTCCCCCATAACCGCAACGTCCAACGGACGTCCTGTTTTCACAATATCGCCAGCGTCGAAACGTGTTGAGGCAGAGTTGGTCACAACCATAGTGCGACCATCAAAACCTGGGCCTTGCATCTCTACACTACGCACACGCTCCATATCCGCTCGAAAACCCGCAGTATCAGCATTTGATAAGTTGTTTGAACGAACGTGCTGCGCTTTAAGAACTCGGCTGGCACCCGACGTTGCCGTAAATAACAAACTATCCATGCAAAACTCCCATTACACCGCGTTAAACAAAGCTTGAGTAAGCTTGTCGCTGGTAGAAATTGTCTTTGCGTTTGCTTGGTAGTTGCGTTGTGCAGTCATTAGAGCAACAAGCTCGCTGGTTAAGTCAACGTTAGAACCTTCTAATGCACCCGGAGTTAGGTCACCCATCGTACCTGAACCCGGAACACCCATAATTGGAGCACCTGAGCTAAAGCTTTGAGTCCATGATGTTCCACTCACTTTCGCTAAGCCTTGTGTGTTTGCAAAATCAGCAAGAACAACCTGACCTTGTAGCTGTGATTGGCCGTTAGTGTAAGTCGCGTAAACCATGCCGTTACCTTCAACGCGTACACCTGCAAGTTCACCTGATGTGTAACCGTTAGGGCTATTAGTACTTACGCCAAAAGCTGCACCAAATTGCGTGCTGCCTTTCAGGTTAATGTCTACACTCATCGCGTTCGCGCCTGCTGCAGGGAATGAAACATTAAACGGCGCAGTTGGTGCTGAAAGCGAGCCGTCTTTACCAAACGTTACAGGCACAGTTGCTACTGGCGTCGTACCGCCATCTACTTGAACGTTCACTTCCCACGAGTTAGAAGCAGTCTTAGTAAAGTACTGAGTTACCGTGTGCGAGTTACCCAATGAGTCGTAGACTTTTGTTGTGTAAGACGAGTTAAATGAGCTTGGATCTTTTGGATTGAATGGCGTTACGGCTTTATCAATAACAGACGCGCTTGCGTCGAAGTTCGCAACAAAATCTAAGCTGTCTGTTGCTTTAGCATTCAGCGAGGAAGTCGATACCTGAATATTACCCACAGAGCCTGTCATTAGGTTGTTGTTGCTATCGACACTGTAACCTTGAAGCTTTGCACCGCTGTTAGCCGTAACAAAGTTGTTCTTATCCGTTGAGAACACACCTGAACGTGTGTACAACATTTGACCCATATTATCTTTAGTAACAAAAAAGCCACCGCCATTAATAGCTAGGTCCATCGCACGGCCAGTTCCTGTGATACTGCCGTCTTTGTCGAAGTTCTGTGAAATTGACGCGACTTCCACACCACCAGGTTGCATGCCGTTATATACAGCGGAGAATTCTGTGCGGCCACCTTTAAAACCATACGTTGATGCGTTGGCAATGTTGTGACTGATTGTGTTTAGCTCTGTGTTGGTCGCGTCCAGACCACTTAGTGCGATGTTAAAACTCATAAATAGACCTCTGATTTCCGTATTTGGTTAAGCACCAAACTGAGTGATTTGATAGAAAGGAACGTTGCCAACGCCATGGACATTGACTAATGCTGCGCCACCGGTATTAGGAATGCGCACTTGCTCAACAGTGCCTGCCATCAGCACATTTGGACTTGCTTGCCCTTCTTGCACTTCTACGGCCACTGAGTATTTGCCTGGTTTAAGACCAAGTTCTTCAGGATTAATTGAAAAGTCGACGTCACCTTTGCCGTGAGCACCTAGTGGCACTTTAGTTGATTGACCAAATTCATCTTTAACAACTAACGTGACTTGGTTTGAGCTATGAGCGAGTTCGATTTTTCCGTTTTGTACGTCTTCACCAAGCTGAAATTCATCCGCATTGACGTAAACCGTTTGCCCAACAAGGCCCGCTGTTGATAGCACTTGCATGTTGTCCAGTAACACCATGCTCTGTTGCATTGTCTTAGACATATTCTCGGTACTTTGTACCTGCGAGAACTGAGCCAATTGACCAACGTATTCCGTACCATCAAGGGGATTAAGTGGGTCTTGGTTTTGAATTTGAGCCACCATCAAAGAAATAAACTCATTCTCCAATGAAGAAGCGCTGTTCATGTCTTTAGGGTTTGGTGAGATACCGTTGCTGTCTTTTGCTTTTGTATTTACTGGAGCGTCAGACGATAAAGGGGTGTATTGTGCAATACTCATTAGCTGCCCTGCCCTAATCTAAGCAGACCTTGCTGCATACTTTTTACATTGGCTAATACTTCAACATTCGTTTCGAAGCTGCGTGTTGCGGACATCATGTCTGCCATTTCAGCAACTACATCAATATCTGGGTAAAACACATAGCCTTCATCATTAGCCAGTGGGTTGTTCGGCTCAAAACGCTTCTCTGCATCTCCAGCATTTTTAACAACGTCAACAATGCGAACTTCTGCATTGGGATAAGCTCCATTTTCTGTTGTCATTTGCGTTTTTTGGTACACAGTCGCAAATACTGGCTTAAGCGCTTTATAAGCATCTTCTGGATTTGCAGATACTGCATCTGCGTTTGCTAAGTTACTGGCTACCGTATTAAGACGCACAGTTTGTGCTGTCATCGCGGAACCAGTGATCGAGTAAATATCAGTGAATGACATAATTAACGTCCCTCAATCGCTTTCGCTAAGCCATTAAATTTCATGTTGAGAAACGTCAGGCTAGTTTGAAAGTCCATGTTGTTTTGCGTGAATTTTGCTTGTTCAACACCAAGCTCTACGGTGTTGCCATTTTTGCTATTCTGGTAAGGCACCGAGTATTGGGCCTGAACCTGGAACTTTGGCACCGGTTTGTTCACACCACCTGCCGTTACTTGGTTCATTACGGTGGTGAAACTTAGGTCTTTCGCCAAATACCCAGGGGTGTCAACATTTGCTAGGTTACTGGCGAGGACTTTGGTACGCTGAACGCGAAAATTAAGTGCCTCTGGATGTACTCCTAAAGCATTTTCAAATGTGATCGCCATGCATCTTCCTTACAGTTGGCTCGAATACGCCAACATACAAACAAGATACGTGCCATAAAAAATAGCCATATATATCAATGATTTACAAACAAGGATGGAAGCCAAACTTCCGGTTCTCGGAAAGCATTAAAAACAAGAGGAAAGTGTCCACTTCCTCAACAATAATGCTGACGTTACTCGCTTTGACATCAGAACAAGCATTCGCCAACACCAATGACAAAACCCTAAGCGTTGAAGAGATAAGGTCCGTTGTAGCAACGGATTTCGAACAAGAGGTGGATCGCGTAGCGCTCTCCAATCAGTGGGGGAAGTACAAACTGGACTTCGACATGTGGGTGCCCGGTTCCGCCAATCACTTGCCAGAATGTCAATCGCCTTTAGTTATCACAGGTCGTGACAACAACACGTTGCCAGTCGGTAACCTCAAGCGCTCAGTCAGCTGCGACAATATCGCATCACCATGGCGAATTAACGTTACGATAAAGTCTTCGCTGACTCTGCCTGTTTTGGTCGCGACAACCACGGTTGGCCGAAATGAAGTCGTAACGGCTAAACACATAAAGCTTGAAACCCGAACCATCTCTCGCCAAGACGATTTTTATACTCGCCCCGAGCAAGCAGTAGGCTTAGAAACCTCTCGTCGTTTGAGGGCTGGACAAGTGGTTAATCCATCCAATTTGTCGGCCCCACCTCTAATCGAGAAAGGCAATGAAGTCATAGTCATTGCGAGCAAAAATGGATTTAGTGCCAGCACAAAAGGAGTCGCCTTAGAAGATGGAGCGAAAGGGCAACAAATTGACGTGGAAAACCCAAGTTCGGGCAAGGTCATAAGAGCAGTCGTAACTGGATTAAACCAGGTTCATACTCAATTTTGATTTTTTGACTCGGGGTAACATTTTTTAATTTTGGCTCTCGTCAGTAACACTGAACTTCGAGTACAAAAAAAATATTTAATGTTTATCACATTCTAACCGCCTACTTAATTTAGAACATGATGATGAGGACCACAGCATGAAAATCGACAAAGTCGCGGGCGGTCATGTCCCACAAACAAAATTACAGCAAGCAAGCAAACAGCCTGTCGACGTCGTCGAACAGAGCAAAGTACACGAGCCTGCATTTCAAGCGAATACCGTAGCGATAGATCGCGCTCAAGCTGAAATGGCATCACTACCTGATGTTGATATGGAAAAAGTAGAACAAGTACGCAACGCATTAGCGCGTGGTGAACTTAGCCTAGATACAAAAGTGCTATCCAAGGCAATCATGCAGTTCCATACAGGTCACGAGTAATAAAACGCTAGGAAGACATCATGGCAAGCGCAGTATCGCAGCGAATTCAACAATTTGTTCGCTCTATATCTGAGGATATTAAGCTTTATCAACAACTGCTTCCTTTGCTGCAGCAGCAAAAGGTATTGTACTTAAAGTTTGATGGAGAGGCACTGAACGACAATGTTCAGAAACAAATGCCGATACTCAATAAACTCAGCCGCTCCGCCAATGACAGAAGCCAGTGTATGCGAGCGCTGGGGTTAGCGTGTAATGACGCCAGCGTAAAACGAATTTTCAATGCTTTGCCTGCCCAAATAGGTATGCAAGCTAGAAAACAATGGGCGCTATTGGAAACGTTGGTAAGTCAGTGCCAACAATACAATCAGAGCAATGGCCACAGCTCTGCGGCGTTCCATGAGTTGGTCAGTCAACTCAAACAACCTGTGCAACACACTTATGAAGATAAATCGTTCTAAACGATGTTCGTCTTGCCTACAGATTCAGTCGCCATCTCGGCTGAGTACTGTAGGCCTTTTTATTTTTATTGCCTTTCTGTCCTACCTTCCATTCACATGCCAGGCAAAACCAAATGCTGTCGATATTCAAACGCAGTATCAAGTATTAGCCCCATACAAGCCACAAATTGCCAAGCGTCTCGATTCATCCAAGCCGGTAATTAACCACATTTTCAAACAGCTTCAAAACCACTCATTACCAAATAGCCTAGCCTTAGTGCCAATGTTAGAATCTTCTTACAACCCCAAAGCCGTTTCTCACGCTAACGCCGCCGGACTTTGGCAATTGATACCAACCACAGCGAAACGATTCGGATTAACGATAAATACAAAACAAGACGATCGCTTTGACACAGAAGCTAGCACAACGGCCGCGCTCAAGTACCTGGCGTTTTTATACAACAAATTCGATCAAAATATGGCTCTCACTTTAGCTGCATACAATGCCGGAGAAGGACGTGTTGCACGTGCTATTCAGCGAGCAGGAAGTCGAGATTTCCAACAACTCACGCTGCCTAACGAGACTCGCCAATATGTCAGCCGCTTCTATGCATTGGAAAAGTTGATAGATATCGGTCAGTTACAATCCTCATCATTTCAACCTTTACTCTTATTTGCTCCAGACGCTCCTATGATTTCACAACCGCTGGTCGACTTTAGCCGACTGCCTCCGCTAGTTAATTTGTGATAAAAGCTACGACAGAGCTCAATGTCAGAGAAACGTAAAATCACAAGATCCTGTTCGGCGGATTTGAAAACTCGTGATCTCTATGCAAACGTGTGCAAAAAAGTTGAGGTAAGGTATCTCAAAGATAAGAAAGAGTAGTGGTTTACTAAAAAGCGCCCCAATTGGGTAGATATGCGTCACATTGCGTTTGCAAAAAAACATGAAAACCAATGGTCAGACCTAATAATTATTTACACACTAAATGTAAAACAGCTATTGTTTTCATAGTTCGAAACAAATCTAACATATCAAGATGACGCTTCGCTTGCGCGTCTGGAATAAGTCCGGGTTCCGGGGGGGAGTCCGGACTTTTTTATTGCTCTAAAATCTTTGCCCACAATAGAGCCAACAGAAGCTAAGTCGTAATGATGCAAACTAGCTGTTTATAGTAATTCTTTAGAAATCAACTGAAGTAAAAACGTTTCGCGCTCAATGCTCATGCCTTTTTTCGGGCTTTCTGCCATCGTTTTTTCATTGTGTGCAATTGCTTCGTGTATGTTCATCCATACCGGGCGCATTCCATTTTTAACTTCGTAATCTTCATACGCCGTTTCGCCTAGCTCACGTTCGATTTTACATGTATAACAATACGACACCATGTGCATCACGTCAGCGTCATCCTTGTACCACGGACGAAACTCCTCAAAGATTCCGAAAGGCTTAATACCATGTATATTTTGGGCGCCCGTTTCTTCCTCTAATTCACGGACTAATCCAGCAATGACATCTTCACCATCATCAATACCACCGCCTGGTAGCGTGTAGTCATGGTAACGTTCTGTATAGAGCAACAGCACATCTTCACCATCAAGTACAATGGCTCGCGCTGCATTGCGCTGAAAAACAATTTTGTCATCCAAATGCTCTATGTCTGGATGAACGGTCGATTTTAAATGTCTCATCGAAAATACCACGGTCAATGTTTTGTGCGCATATTACCGAATTTCACACTTTAAATCATTGTTGTAGACCAGGTACGTTCGAGCGCTTGTCAGGAAGTGATTGATATGACCTTCACAACAATACGCCTAGAACAGAAGTGTGACGTGCTAATCAGCAATAAATGAGAATATCTAAATTCTTATACGTCCCTCTTACTTTTAACATCGATAAGACAATAATCTCTTAAAGTTGCCTATAATCAATACAATACTCGCCCACCCCATGCGGAGATAAAGAATGAAAAAGACAAATTTAATGATGGCTATGGCTGCAACATTGGTACTGGCTGGTTGTTCAACTTACGAGGGAGCGACCCGATCAACTGAGTATACCTCCGTTGCAAATCCCGCAGCCGTATACTGTGTTCAGCAAGGTGGTGAGCTGGATACCGTGTCGGAAAACGGCGAACGTGTCACTTACTGTGTGCTGTCGGACAATGAACGCGTCGAGCAATGGGAATACTATCGCGAGAATCACAAAGAAAATGAGGGTGACAACTACTAATTATTTTTATCGATACGTCACCTTCCCTCTATCACTTAGGAGCCTTTGGGCTCCTTTTTTATTTGATTTATCAAAGTGTTCTTACGTTGTTTTTACATATCTCTGACTTTACCGCACATCGACCCTATATCGAACAGTGTTCTATTCTTGACATTCCCCTGACATAACTTTCCACTTGGACAATAAAATTCCAAACACAGATCACACTAATTCACATTTCTTCCACATTTTCTGGGACAGGTGAGCAAGATGAAAACACAAATAGTAAAAGAAGCCGAGTCAGCCCCAAGCAACGTTGTTACTGAAAAATCAAAGCGCATTATTTATAAATCGAGTTTAAACGCCTTGATGATTGTCGCTATAAGTATTCTCGTTAACCTTAGTCTTCGTCTTGATTATGTCGTGTTGGGATCAAGCCTTGGCGAGCTTTCCGTTACAGAAACGCTCCAGCTTGTGATGCTTGCTATTGCATCATGGTCGTTTTTCAGCTTATCGAAACAACAGCCTCAGCTAAAGCATGCGGCTATTTTGATTGCAGGATTTTTTGCAGTACTGATTATTCGCGAAACGGACTATTGGACAGACATGATTCATCATGGCTCTTGGGTTTTCCCAGCACTTGCTGTCACCGCACTGGCTTGCGCCAAAGCTTACCAAGGTGGTAAAGGTACCATGAACGAAATGGCGACCATTTTAACGGTGCCACATATGAAGCTATTAGTTGGTGCTGTAATGCTATTATTAGTCTTCTCTCGTTTGTATGGTATGGGTAGTTTTTGGCAACAAGTGATGGACGAAAATTACATCCGTGATGTTAAAAATATCTCAGAAGAAGGTATAGAACTGCTTTGCTACTGTTTGATCGCATTAAGCGCCGTCCGCACAAAACGCGAGCTTAATGAATAGACTCTGGGTCAAAGCGACGGTTCAATGCAGTCAGTATCGGATGGAAGATACTTAATGCCTTTTCCGCAGCACCTATAGATTCATCCAAGGCCGTCATTTCGACGGCCTTTTTCATTTCTCCAATATGTTGCAAAGCCTCTTTATCGAGCGGGAAAGAGAGCAATTTGTGAATAGCATCTCTTGCGATCATAAGTGGCTTTTTTCGGACAATTGATAAATCTCGGAAAAATACGCCATGCTTGACCCCTTCTAAATAAACTCGGTAGGTTGTGAGTTCATCGAGTAGCAAGAATGTCTCCGCCATAAGCCCTTTATGTGGGTATGGCACGCTAATATGTTTGCTGATATCCAGTGGAATATTGAGAGTCACCCCCATGGATTCGCAATCGGATTTAAGTACTCGTAATAAGCCTTGCTCATCCATCAAATTCTGGATATCAATGATTCGTTCGAGGTGGTAGTCATTAGACAGCAAGATAACCTCAACCGGATGCCCCGACCATAACTCGAACAACCCACTTTTGCACAAAACTTGGGAAACATAACGCATGTTTTGAAACGTGTTCAACGACTCCGTTTCTAAGAGTATATGACGTTCAGGGAACGGATTCACAGAGTCTGCGTTTAGGGTTCTAAAATACGCGTACATCGCCTCTGCTTCAGAAACACTTTGTCCTTGCGTTACTCCGCCACAAAAAATAATCGCCGTTCGCTCTGTCGGTAGTGATGCAGTCCTACAAGACAAAGCTTCGACTCTGGTTATGCCCTCAGAGGTCAACCTGTTATTGACGAGGCGTTTACCTAAAACGATGACGATGTTGTCTAACTTCATTTTAAAATCTCGCGCTTAGTTGGCAGTGTTACAAAAATCTTCTTTCACTCCCGACCCACAAGCTTTAACATCTAGTTAACAACACTGTTCTAGAGACCTTTATAAAGGTTCACTGCTAAAGGAAGTCAATTATGCTGTCGATTTTCGATATATTTAAAATTGGTGTCGGGCCATCCAGCTCCCACACTAATGGTCCTATGCTTGCCGGATTCCATTTCACTCAGCTAGTTAGCGACTCTATGGCGAAAGTGCATCGGGTGCAAGTGGACCTTTATGGCTCATTGTCACTGACAGGTCGAGGGCACCATACAGACCGAGCCACGGTCCTTGGTTTGATGGGAAATAAACCTGATACCATCAAAATGAGCAGTGCCAAAAGTGCGCTACAAAATACCATAGACAATAATACGCTCATGCTCGCCGGTACACACCAGATTGAGTTTAGCTACGACCATGACATCGTCTTTCATAGCGACAACCTTCCCCTGCATGAAAATGGTATGACGATTACGGCATTAGACGCAGCTGGAGATCAAGTAGCGTTTGAAATTTATTACTCCATTGGGGGCGGATTCATCGCCACCGCCGACGAACTAGAGAACGGCACGCAACAAAATGAGGTCGCAGTACCATTTCCGTTTACATCCGCAGATGAGATGCTGGAAAAAGCCGAGACGAACGGTTTCAGCTTGGGAGGCATGATCCTCCAAAACGAACTCGCATTTCGCTCAGACGAAGAAATTAACCAAAGAGCAGAGCAAATTTGGAAAGTGATGTCGCTCTGCATGCAACGTGGCTTCGATACGGAAGGGATTTTGGAAGGTGGTCTAAATGTCACTCGTCGAGCACCAAACCTTTTGAAAAAGCTCGAAGCCAACGCTGCAGTTGAAAACGATCCGATGGAGATCATGGATTGGATCAATCTCTTTGCCTTTGCGGTTAGTGAAGAAAATGCAGCAGGAGGGCAAGTCGTCACTTCTCCAACGAATGGTGCAGCAGGGGTGATTCCGGCGGTATTGATGTACTACCATCGCTTCATCAAAGAGCTCGATGTTAAACAGCTAAAAGACTTTCTCGCAGTCGCCGGCGCTATCGGCATCTTATATAAAACTAACGCGTCAATTTCTGGTGCAGAAGTGGGGTGTCAGGGAGAAGTTGGGGTTTCTTCATCCATGGCTGCCGCTGGCTTAACAGCGCTAAGAGGGGGCAGTAACGAGCAGATTTGTATTGCTGCGGAAATTGCGATGGAGCATTCATTGGGTATGACTTGTGACCCGATTGGCGGCTTGGTTCAAGTACCTTGTATTGAAAGAAATGCCATGGGAGCAATGAAAGCGATTAATGCATCGCGTATGGCATTAAAGCGCACAAGTAAATGCTTAATTTCGTTAGATAAAGTTATCGAAACCATGTATCAGACTGGTAAAGATATGAATAAAAAATACCGTGAAACCTCTTTGGGGGGCTTAGCTGTCATTCATATGGCACCGCCATGCGAATAATGGCAAGTGGTCATTGCGCTTAGCTTCTCACCATGCGCTTATCTGGTAATTGTGATCTGATGATATTACATATAGAAATGCCGCGTTCTTCGCGGCATTTTCTTAACAAGAAACTATTCGATTAATCACGTCGACCACGAAGTTCAATTTTTTGAGTTGCAGCATCCGAATGGATTGTTACACCGCCATAAGCCATTTCATTGCGACCCTTCAGCGTCAATTGAGAATCTGCACGCTCTACGTCAACCTGATTTTTCGTTGCCATCGTCATATCAATCGTGCCCGTGTATGACCCATCGCCAGCAAATGCTACGTTTGTTGAGCAAACCATCAAAACAAGTGCGATTAGTTTTTTCATACATCACCTCTATTATCGTTCTTACTTTCTGTCGGTGGAAAAACTGTAACAACAGAAACGCGCTCATACGAGGAAAGCCATTATTTACCAAATGGAAATCCATGCTAATAAACTGATGTAACCAAGAATAACTTATCGTTACCTTCAATAAATCAGGGATAAGGCAGCAACTTAAATTGACCGAGCGTTGTCTTTTCTTAAGAAATTCAGCGATATGATTTGTCGACAAAAGCCAAGCGAGACAATGTATGAGCGTTAATCTGGATATTCAAAATATTTTGGTATTAAAACGGATGTATGAGTTACGTAACGTCCGGTTAGTCGCAGAATCACTCGGTAAAACGTCAGGAGCAATCAGCAAAAATCTGACAAAGATGAAAACTCAGCTCAATGATCCGCTATTCGTTCAGACCAAAAATGGCTTTGAACCAACAGCTTTTGTGGAAGCGAACATTGCGCATTTTGAGCAAATAATCAACAGTATTGATTCCATCAAACCACAGCATTTTTCACCAACTCATTTTGACGGTTCAATCACTATTTATGCCAACACATTGTTTTGGGAGTACTTTGGTGACAAGTTTTACTTGGAGTTACTAAAGCACGCCCCAAACGCAAAATTCTCATGTTTGCGCTGGGGTAGCGAAGCAAAAAAACGATTAATTGACGGTGAAAACGCCATTGCGATTCATTACTTTGATGAAGATCTGCCACAGTCAATTGTTCAGACCGAACTAGGGCGAGGAAAAGCGGTATTTTTTGTTCGACAAGATCATCCCGCTCAAAACTCCCAAGAACTAGAAGAATACCCTTTTATACTTTTTAAAACGCCGGGATGGAACGACTACCGATACCCAGTGTTGGAAAGGCTCAAACATATGGGTTTTAGAACCACACCTAAAGTGGAAATTGAGCATCCAGCGATGATTCAAAAAGTGCTTCTGCAAACGAATCATTTTGGCATAACGATGAGTGGACATGTTCCTAAGGATTGCCGGAGTATCGCGCTTCCTGCTGGGCTAGAGCTTGATGTTCGCTACGTGATGAGCTGTCGTCGCTCTCAACAGCAAGCTCCGGTAAATCAGTGGTTATTAGATGTCATTAAGCATGTCGCTCAGTCCTAGACTGATGACTTGCTACTGCTAATAATAGCTAAACCACACATGCGCTCTACTCACTCGCTGAACGAACATTAAAGACTCTGTATTAACCATTGAGCAAAGGTGTTTACGTGTGATTTTTCGGATGCTCGAACCATCATATAATGTGCACCAGAACTTGGCATATGCCAATTTCCAGCCTGGACTAATACGCCCTGTTGCAGCTCATCCTCAACAAGAAAGTCTCTTACCAGCAACACGCCAAGTTGATTAATCGCAGCATGAATAGCAAGCAATGAGTGTTCAAACTCGGCGACGACTTTGCTCACCTTCCCTTGGTAACCTTGGTGTGAAAGCCACTCTTGCCAAGATTCATGATAACCGCTAGTACAGATTTTAGGCGCTTTAGCTAACTGCGAGAGGTCATTTATCGGGTTTAAATGCATAAAGCCGGGGCTTGCGACAACAATCCAGTTTTCTTGGGTTAATCGTATGGCTTCTTGCTCTTGCCAATCTCCATCTCCGTTAATAATTTCGATATCCGCAATCGCACTGGCGTTTGGAACCGTATTAGCAGTGGTCGAGATTTTAAAGGAAATGTCTGGGAATTGTCGCTGAAAATCAGCCAACCTTGGCATTAACCACTGAGAGCAAAAGCTGTGAGCGACATGTAAGTTAACTTGCGTATTCTTAGGACGAGTAAATAAATGCTGCGTCGTGGTCGACAATGTTTGAAGCACATGATTAACCACAGGCCAGTATTCTTGTGCTGAGCAGGTCAGCGTAAGGTGCGTGCCCTTGCGCTCGAATAACGTCGCATTGAGCTGTGACTCTAGCGATTTCACCTGTTGGCTGACGGCCGCACGAGTCACATTTAGCTCCTCTGCGGCCTTTGTAAAACTCTGTAGTCGCGCCGTGGCTTCAAAAGCTCGGAGCAAATTGAGCGGCGGTAAACTTTGCATATCATTCTCCCAAACACTTGGCTGTCATGCTATGAACTGGTGATGACAAATTGATGAAGGTGCTGAGTTTACGTATGTTGAGCATATGTCAAAGCGTCCCGATATAACTATGTTTCTACACAACTACTTAGTTTGTTAAGCGGGATCAAAAAAGCCAGCGTGATACACGCTGGCTTTTGGAACTTTATCTTAAGCAGGAGTTATTCTGCTTTTTCAGTTGTTTGGTATTCAAACGCAGGAACAACCACTTCAACACGACGGTTCATTTGACGACCTTGACGTGTCTCGTTGCTTGCCACTGGGTTAGCTTCACCCATGCCTTTCACTGTCATACGCTCAGCCGCAATACCTTTTGCTTGGAACTCGTCAGCAACGGCTTTCGCACGTTTTTCTGTGAGTTGCTTGTTGTAAGCAGCAGAACCTGTCGTATCGCTGTAACCCGTGATCTCAACTTGAGCTTGTGGGTAAGTATTCATCAAATCAACGGTACCAGAAAGGTTCGACGCGTCTTTCACTTCTGCACTTTCTAAGTCGAATTGTACTGTCGCTGTTGTTTGAGCAGGGTAAACGTGATCTACAATGCGTGTTGCAGGACGTGCTTCTACCACCTCTTCAACGGCTTTTTCTTGAACGACTGGCTCAGAACCAAACTTGTAGTTGAAACCGATACCGAAGAAATCTGAATCCATATCTTCAATTACATCATCAGACATATCTTGGTAGCGTTGGTATTCAGCACGTAGGCTCCAGTTGTAGTTGATTTGGTATTCAGCACCCAGAGAGCCAGTTGGTACGAAATCTTTCTCGTCACCAGCCATCATGTATGCAGCACCAACTTTCGCGAATAGATTCCAAGAATCAGTTAGTGGTAGGTTAAATTTAGGAGCAAGCGTCAATGCCCAAAGATCACCATCAACGGTGTTTAGGCCAGGCTTTTTAAAGTTTGCAGTGAAGTCACCAAGGTAATCAACACCATACTCTGCCGCAACGTACTTGTTGAAGCTGTAGCCTAAGTGCATAGATGCTGCAAAACTGTCGTCGTCACAAGGTTCGTTCAGGTAACACGCATCGTTTAGAGAGTTGTAACCTACTTTACCGCCCATGTAAGTGTCAGCAAGTGCAACGTTTGAGATCACACCACCAGCAAGTACAGTAGCCACTGCTATAGCGATTTTTTTCATTATTCTTTTCCTTTTTCTTGTACACAAAGCAACACATCGCGGCAGCATACTGCCGTAAAATATGAAGCCGTAACTTTCTCTTTTCTTCGAATAGAAATAGCTAAATAGCGTAGGAAAGAATCAAAAATGATATTCAAACGCCAATGACGTAAAACGGAAAAAGGTAACCTCAAGACCATCTATTCATGAGCTTCATCCGCATACCCAACCGAAAAATAAAGTTCGTTGCGTTGGTTTAGCCATAGTCAATTCGTTGCGGAGAATATCACAAAGAAGCCAACTTTCTGTGACGCAAATCACCATAAAAAGCCACTTTCTCAAATTTAAGAATCATCATTTAAGCTTGTGAATGGCAACAAATTTTTACAGGGGAGCGTGGATATGGAGAGCACAAAAAAACAGCTCATTTAAATGAGCTGTTTTCGAAATAATGAAAAAGCGTTAACTCGTCGCGCTAAATTTTATCCGCTACGGTTAAAGTTGCAGCTAATACATCTTGCCCAAACAAGACACTACGCTCAGGAGACCAACCGTAAAGTGGATCAGGGTGATTGTTGTTATCTTTAAATGGCATTTCGATTGTGTAAGACAAGCATTTGAACTGCTCTGCAACCCAATTTGAACCCACCGTCAAATTCGCTTTACCAGGCTCATCTTTATCGTAACCAATCTCATCTTGGAACTCTGGCGTAATAGTCAATAACGCTTGCTTAAATGATACCTCTAAAGCGGCAAGATTTTCATCGTAAGAAGGAATACCTTCTGAGCCAGCGACGAAGTTATACGGAATCGCTTCATCGCCATGGATATCTAAAAACATGTCAACACCCGTTTCCAGCATGCGCTGACGCACAAGGTAGACTTCTGGGCTCTTTTCCATTGATGGCGTTTGCCATTCACGATTTAGGTTTACACCTACTGCGTTGGTACGCAAGTGACCGCGAATACCACCGTCTGGGTTCATGTTTGGTACGACGTAAAGCACCGCTTTTTCAAGCAATGCACGCGCAACCGTGTCGTTTTCATCTAACAGACGTTGGATCATACCTTCCATGAACCATTCCGCCATTGTCTCACCTGGGTGCTGACGTGCAATCATCCAGATTTTCTTTTTACCTTCTTCTGGCTCACCGAAAGTAAGCAGGCTCATGTCGTTGCCGTCTAATGTATGGCCTAGTGTTTCAAGTTGGCAGTGGTGCGAGCTTTGTGCCATGTGTAACAAGTCTAAATGACGATCGTACGTGTATGGCGCAAAGTACGCGAAGTAAATTGAGCTGCGCTCAGGGATTACAGTGAAAGTCAGCGTGTCGCCATCGAACTCTGCCGGTACTCGGAACCATTCTTCACGATCGTAAGACGCAACCACATCGTAACCTTGCCATCCTTCTGGATAAGCCGATTTAGCCAAATCAAGCAATTTGATGGTGTGTGATTGCTCGGCTTCTGTCTCAAGACGGAAGTGGAACCACTGGTAGAATTCCGACATATTGTCGTTAGGAATTTTGAGTTGGATGTCGTTTTTGTCGTCCGCTTTCACTACGTGAATGCTGCCGCTATCGAAGTTGCTGAATACTTTCATTTTATGACTCACCTTTTAAATCTGAGCTTGAAAGACAGAGGCTAACACAAGGCTTCATCGCGCCCCAATGACTTTCACTGCAAACTGTCTCGTTTGTGGCTAAAGTCTTCAGTTTAGTCAAGCTTATCCGCTTTGCCTGCTGGTCCTGCAAGTTTTGCTAGCCACTTATCCCAGATAAACGGCGTTTTCTCGTTATCTTCTGCTTCCTCTTTGCGACGTACCGCGTTGCGCACTATCATAGCCCCGGTCCAGCGAAGCGGTTCTGGTGGGAAATACCCCAACGGTCCTTTGGCTAAACCACTGTTCGTCCACTCGTTATCGATTCCCAATATCAATGAAGATAAGATCTTTCCGCCCATTCGAGTCTGCGCTACACCATTGCCTGAATAACCAAATCCGTAAAAGATATTGCTCTGTTTATCTAGCTCGCCGAAAAAAGGGAAACCAGTAGCAGAACGATCAGAGCCCCCCGTCCATGAATAAGCAAACTCCTCTCCTCTCAAATGAGGAAACAACTTATCGAACGACTTGCGCAGTAGACCTTGGTAGCGTGTTGGCTTGTTAAACATTGCGTCAACTTGGTTATTGAAAGAAAACTGATTGCCGCCTTTCCCCAACATCAAACGGCCATCTGGCGTATCTCGGTAATAGTGGACGAAGATACGTGAATCCAACACGCTAGAACCTGCCTGCCAACCAGATAGAGGTAGTGCGTCACCAAGCGGCTTGGTGATCACCATGTCGGAAGAGACCACCACGATACTGTTTTTGAACTGTTTAAACTGCTCCACCATCCATGCATTTAATGCCAATACCACCTGCTGCGCTTGAACATTTCCTTTAGGTGTACGGACAGTGGCAGGTTTTCCATAATCTAGACGCGTCATCGGCGTGTTCTCATAAACTTCTACACCCAGATCAATAGCAACACGGCGTAACCCCCTCACTAATAATGCAGGTTGAACGCTGGCTGCAACTGGAGAGTGAAAGCCTTCTATATGTCGAGGTGAACCCGCATTGGCACGCAGTTCCTCCACCGAGCAACGACGCCAACTGTTCACTTCTAATCGCTTTAACTCGTCCACAACTGGCTGCATTCCCCCAGTTTGAGCCTGATTGGTTGCAGTGTAATAAACCCCTTTCAACGATAAGTGCGCATCGATGTTGTGCTGCTGACAAAAGTCGTCAATCTCTAGCACTGCTTGTTCCGACTCTTTTACTAACCAAGCAGCATGTTCTTCACCGAATAACCGTTTCAATGTCGGAAACTTGGTAGACCAAGTCAGCATACAACCGCCGTTTGCGCCCGATGCACCACTGCCACAAAGGCCTTTTTCAATCACGACTACCTTTTTTTCCGGAGATTGCTGCTTAATCATAATCGCGGTCCAAAGTCCGGTGTATCCGCCACCAACAATCGCAACGTCAGTATTAATGTTCTGCTGTAACGGTTGTGGCGTTTCTGGTTGCTCAGCTTCAATTGCCTGCTTGAACCAATATGAATGATGTGTCATCGGGTATCCTCGTTAGTGCGTTACATCCATTTCCGCAAACACTTTACAAACGATGATGACAATCAACGAGCAAGAAAATCTAACGCTGAGCGATAGAAAATGTTGCACTGAGAGTGTGCGAATTTTCGCTTCCAACAAAAACAAAATGGGGAGCTCGTGGCTCCCCAAAACAAACAGCAAAAATATTAGTGGTAAACAATTCGAGTCCATCTTACTGGTTAATATTTACCGGTATCACGCATGCGGTACTCGTATTGAACATTGAGAATAGGCTGGTAAACAACTTGCCCGTCACTTTGCAAGAACTCATTTACCATGACTTTTGAGTCAGTGATAGAAAACGATTGGCGATCAACATACGTTGTAAGGCTCGTAAACTCATCACGGAGTTGTCCAGATGATTTATTTTGGTAGCTTTGGATCATGTCTCGGCCCATTTCATAAGCCGCTTGTTTGCTATCCATTACGTCGCCATGGATAGTTTCGGTATCGTTTGTCCAATGATAACCACCAGCAAGAGCCATAGAAGGTGCAGCAATCAGAGCAATCGTACTTGCTAAAGTTGTTAAGCGTTTCATAAACCTCTCCTTACTTACCTTTACATCGGGCCAAAATTGGCTCGATACTTATAAGGTACGTATAAAGACCTAAAACACGTCAAAACAATTTCAAATAATGTTCAATTTTCGTTCAACTTATTTCACATTAACTTAGCAACTCAACGTCATATTCAGCCGACATTCGCATTTTCTTCCTTTTGAACAATGGGTTTCAACCTGACATTTCCTTACCAAACCATACAATACCTAAGGTCAATTTTCTCTTAGAATTCCAGCAAAAGAACAGTGTTCAAAACCTTACAAAAACGTCGGACACAGCAAAAACCACCTCTTTTCAGTCGTGCTTTGCATTCCTCCTTTTCGGGTTCTTCGCTGCTCGTCCGTCGGTTCTTAATTGTCGCTATTGAGCACAAGTTAATCTGGAGTGAAAATGACCGCGAACAAATCCATTTTTTACCATAGCAAATCGATTTACTCAGATGATTATGCTGATGTCTACAAGCCAATTTGGACCTACAGAGCTAAGTTCATCTTACGTGCGCTTTATTACAAACGTGCATTTAAGCACCTTTCAGACAATATTGAATCGTCATTGTTAGAGTTGCTTTGTACACGTACGCATCGGTTTTTAGAGAAACCGTTTCGTCCGTATATCATCAAAAACAACTCAGCGTTCGATCGTTCTAACTTGGTAGTTGATCACTATAAAACTATTTCAGAACTGTTTTCTAAACAAACAATCGAAGAAATCTACACAGACTCGAAAGGCCTAACATTAGCCTCTTTTGAAATTGACGAAATACTGTACTCGGTGAGATTAGTATACGAAGCACGTTATCAAAAAGAAGGCGACATGAGCCTAGTGCTGCACAGCGCTGAAGATGGCAACTTCTACACGCTCTCTTTTACGCTAGGTCACATCGAATCTGGACGCAGCATTATGATTGGAGGCTTACAAGGACCGCGAAGCAGTGAAGAAAACAACGCGAAAATTAAAAAGCTAACTCGTAAGCTTTACGGACAGAGACCAAAAAGCTTGATGGTGAGCTTGCTCACTTTGCTCGCACAAATTTGGGAAGTAAATACGATTCTAGCGGTGAAAACGCAGTCCCATACTTACGCAGCTAAACGTTACAGCAAAGGGCGAATAAAAACGGATTACGATGCACTCTGGCAAGAATTGGGCGGCACCGAATACAATCGTCATTTTTACTCAATTGATGTAAATGCACCCCGTAGAGATATCGAAGGCATGTCGCGATCTAAACGTTCGATGTACCGTCGTCGTTATGAATGGCTAGACAACACCAAAGCAACATTCGAACAAGTACTAAGAAACTAAAAAGCTAAAAGGCTAAAAGCTAAAAAGCTGAGGAGAAACGTTCATGCGTTATTCATTCGTTGCTGCTCTGGTGTTGTCGACTCTTTCCCTATCGGCGAACGCAAGTACAAGCAAGCACATCATAGGCACGAACCTAGGTTATGGCGGTGTAAGCTATGACGCCCCCGCAAGTGAAGAATCCGGTGATATGTTTCTTGGTGAAGTTTATTACCGATACATGCCGACGCAAAACTTCGGGATTGAAGCGGGCTTCAAAGGGGCGTTTGATGGTATTGGCTCAACGCTGTTAAGCCCAATTTCAGAGGTTACCGACACGAGCTTTTCCGGCCCACGATTAAGCGGCTATGCGAGCTATCCTCTTGGTGCTGGTTTCGAACTTTACGGTAAAGCAGGTATGACGCTCTACACCCTTGAGTACACTTACAAGGTGAATGGACAGAGCCGAAACATTGAACACACTAGCGTTGGTGGTGAAGCAGCAGCAGGATTAGGATGGAGCTACAAGCACTTTGGTTTAAACGCAGAGTATGTGTACTCAAAGAACAGTGATTTTGATTCTGGTGGCGTGATGTTCGGCGCTCAATTGCGTTTCTGACGTCCCTTATACTCCTACCCCTTCCCCAAAAACTCAAAAAGAAAAAGGCAGCGATGGCCTGAGTCGCTGCCTTTTTCTTTCATCAATATGAGTCAGTTCGTCAACGCAAGAACGATCCCCGCCACGATAGAAGTAACGCCAAGCCCTCGGGTGAGATACCATTTCTCAGACAGAAACCAAATCCCCATAAACAATCCAAACACGATGCTGATTTGCCTTAGTGCCACCACCAAACTCACGTTGTCTGTCATTGTCATCGCAAACAACACCAAGCCGTAGGTAGATGCCATCATTACCCCTGCCATGCTAGCTGTTTTGCGGATCTGCCACGCTGTCTTAATCTCATCTGGCTTGCCCGTAGCTAAGCACCATACAAGGGCTGGAATACCAATTGCCCAAAACTGCACGCCCAAGTAGAAGATTGCACTGTACTGATCATTCAAGATCTCTGATGCTTGTCCTGTGAGTAAACTCAGCGCTTCTTTATCGACTACCGAGTAACCCGTTGTGCCTATTGCGGCAATCAATGCCCAGAACACACCAACGTTCAAATAAGAGCCCAATGTCATCTGACGAAAATTCGTCAGTGGTACCAGCATACAACCAAGGGTAATCAGCAAGAATCCAAGCCACTGCTGACTGGATAATTCATGCCCCAATGCAACACTGATTGCGCCGACCATCATCACAGGCAGTGCCCGAGCAATCGGATAAACCACCCCCACATCAGTGTGCTTATAAGCGACAATCAAACCGACCAAATAAACCATTTGTGAAATGCCGCTAATGAACAGCAATCCCCAAAATTCACTCGGTAATGATGTCCAGCCAATGGTCGCCAAATACCAAATCAAATAAGGGGTAAGAATGGCACAGGCAGAGAAGCTGGCTGCCATAGTAAACGCGAGTCCAGAGCCTGAGTTGCTTTTACCAAGGATATTCCAGCCCGCATGGAGAACAGCAGAAAAAACGACGAGACCAATCGCCAACAAATCCATTTCAATGTTCCTGTCTGAATAAAATAAAGGCCCCGAGATGGAGCCTTAGATGATGAGAAAATCCACTTAACGATTGAGTTCCGCTAGAGATTCAATGCTGATGGCATCGTGTCGCCAATACTCGATATCGCAATCAATCAACTCACCGTGCTGGTTGTAGTTGATGCGCTCCACCACCATCGCTGGCGTGCCAGCTGTCGCGCGCAGTGCCTGAGCCATTTCACCCAACAAAGTGCTGGTTGAAATGCGGTAGCGAATCTTTTGATACGTTACGCCATAATGATCGCGATAAATGTCCGTCAGTGAATTTGATAAATCGTAGTCCAACAGGTTCGGAAACAGCTCTGGGCGAATGTAGTTTGTTACGAATACCACAGGTCTATCTTCAAGGTATCGCACACGGTCAACTCGATACACATCCGAGAAAGGCTGCAAGTCCAGCAAGCGCGCGGCTTGTTTGTTTGCCAACGTCCCTTTTGCTGCGACCAACTCCGTTTTTGGCACACGATTTTGCGCTTTCGCCATGTTCGGGAAGTTCAGAGTTTGGGTTGGATCGTAACGCAATGGCTCAGGTGAGATAAACCAACCTCGGCGATCTTCGCGATAGATTCGACCTTCCGCTTCTAGCAGTGATAAAGCTTCACGCAGAGTGACGCGTGTAGTATCGAACGACTCCGCCAACTTACGCTCTGCTGGCAGTTTTTGACGCGGCGATAGCATGCCCGCTTCAATCTGTTCAACAATCGAATCTTTAATTTTTACGTATTGCACGAAGTGTCCTTATCTTTTGCGCCAAGCTTGTGTGCGATTCTCTAACAATTTACCCAAAGTCATCTGAACAATCTTCGCAATTGCGGCAGCAATCATGATCATCACAGCCATTGCCGCTGCAGCGCCAGTTTGACCTGCATCGTCCATATTCAGAATCGAGACCGAAGCCGGAATCGTATCGGTTGAGTAAAGGAATACTACCGCAGAAGTGGTGGTCAATGCATTAACAAACAAGTAAGTCGCAATGTCCAAAATCGCAGGTAAGCACACAGGTAATGTCACTTTAAAGAACAACTTGTATTGAGGAAGCTTCACCGATGCCGCCGTGGCTTCAATCTCCGATGGCAACTGCTTTAGCGCTGTCAGGGCGGTCATGTGACCCACTGTGTAGTAATGCACTACCGTGTTAATTACCAAGAATGCCATGGTGCCATAAAGTACGTTCAGAGGATTGTTCGCATCGTTGAAGTAAAAGATGTAACCCAAGCCAAGCACCATACCCGGAACTGCCATTGGCACCACGCTGAGCATTTGCATCACCTGACGAATTGGACCAAACGCACGCCCTTTCTCAATGCAGTAAGCACCGACAAAGATAATGGCTGTACCGATCACTGCCGTCCAGCCTGCCAGCGTTAGCGAATTGAAGAATGGGCTCCAACCGTAAGTGCTCATTTCAGCAAAGTTGTAGTTGTTTAGCGTCAGCGCTTTGTTCCAAGGCCAGAACGTCACTAACGAGCCATACACCGCCATGCCAAGCACAGCCAGCACTGCAATAGAAATGATGCTGCAGTAAACCAAACAGATGCTGTCGCGCGCTTTGTTGGGTTCTGGCTGATAAGGCACCGAGCGTGTGTCAAATAAGCTCTTTTGCTTTTTCTGTACCCAGCGGTCTGCACCAAATGCCATTACCGCAGGGAATAACAACATAATGCTGGTCACCGCACCCATGGCAAAGTTTTGTTGTCCCACCACTTGCTTGAAAATGTCAGTCGCCAGAACGTTGTAGCTTCCACCAATCACTTTCGGCACACCAAAGTCCGTGATAACCAGCGTAAAGACGACAATGAGCGTACTGATCAAACCGTATTTCGCTGCAGGTAACGTCACCATAAAGAAGGTTTTGATTGGTGAAGTTTTAAGTGCGCGGGCTGCTTCATACAAACGGGCATCTGAAGTGCGCAACGAAGTGGTTAAGATCATCAATGCATGAGGGAAGGTCCAGAAGATCAAACCCATCGAGATACCAATCACGCCATAAATCGAGTTTCCTAACAGCATCTCTTTGGCAATGCCTTGATTACCGAAAAGGAAGATCAAACTGATCGCCGGTAACAACGAAGGCGCAAGGATTGGCGCAGTGCCTAGGATTTGGAACAAACCTCTAAACGGCATGCATGAGCGAGTCAGCGCGTAGGCATATCCAAACGCAAGCACACCCACTACCGAGGTCACAATCACGCCTAAAGTGAAGGTGTTACCCACCGACACCCACAAGCTTGAAGAGGAAAAGTATGTCGCAAAGTTTGCCAATCCGACAAATTCGCCATTGGCATTTTGCACACTCTTGGTCAACATAGCCCAGAGCGGCATTAAGATGAACAGCACCATCATGGTCGACAAGCCAGCGAGCAAACCGAACAACACTAGGTTGTCGCGGCTGACACGTCCGAGTAGGGATTTTGCTTTGTCTTGAGTGGTCAGGCTATTCATCGTCATTGTCTTCGCATCCATGTTTACACCTACGCCGCTAGCGCTTTATCAACCGAGGGCACGGCGTAACCATGCAGCCCTTCTTCAGCAAACTGGATGTAACGTACATCGCCCGCCTTGATATTGAGTTTTTGAACCGTTTCCACAGGCACATCCACGACGATGGTTTTCGTTGAGCTGTCGTTTTGCAATACGCAATCAATGCGGAAAAACGCCCCCAAAAACTCGGTAGCCGTTACTCGCACTGGTAAAGAGTTGGTGTAGTTTTCAACGAACTTGATGCTTTCAGGACGCACCGCAAGGTCGAAGCGGTCACCGCGTTGGATCTTACGATTAGTCAAGCTGGGCGCTGGCATCAAGGTTTCCGCAATGCGCACTTGGGAGTCGGTTGCGACTGAGGTTTCTATAAAGTTCATGCTGCCGACAAACTCAGCGACAAAGCGCGTGGCTGGTTGTTGGTAGATCTCTTGAGGTGTGCCGACTTGCTCAATCACACCATGGTTCATTACCACGATACGATCCGCCATCGACAACGCTTCATCCTGATCGTGCGTAACCATGATGGTGGTGATGCCCAGCTTGCGTTGCAGCTTACAAATCTCATCACGTAAGTGAACACGTACTTTTGCATCCAGCGCTGACAGCGGCTCATCAAGTAACAGTAGACCCGGTGACAACGCCAATGCACGAGCCAAAGCAACACGCTGCTGCTGACCACCAGAAAGTTGGTTAGGAAATTTCTCGCCAGAGGTTGGAAGACCAATGGTTTCTAGCCAGTAATCCACCTTCTCTAACGCTTCTTTGGTCGACATACCTTGGTTTTTCAAACCCACCGCAATGTTCTCTTGCACAGTTAGGTTCGGAAACAGCGCGTAAGATTGGAATACGATGCCAAAATCGCGCTTCTCTGGTGGTAGGAATGTGGTCTCTTGACCGTTTTGAAAAATCGCACCAGACGTTGGCAAGTCTAAACCTGCAATGGCACGTAGCAGAGTGGTTTTACCGCAGCCAGAAGGACCAAGAAAACAAACAAACTCGCCCTTTTCAATCGCTAGCGAGATTTTCTTTAATGCAGTGAACTGTCCGAATTGCTTCACTACATTTTCGATATTTAGGTAATGTTGGTTAGTTGACATAACACACGCTCCAGATGGTATATACCAACTTTAGTTTTGGAGTGTTACGTTCCAATGACAAATTTATAGCCAGAAGATGACAAATAGATGAAGGGTGATGAGGTTTGTTTCTACGCTTGCAACCCCCTCCAACTCCCCCTTTTATCAGCATAGTTTGCCAAGCATTTGAATGCGGTTATCAAGGGGGAGAGTTTTCTTTTTCATGGTGAGCTTAGTGCCCCCCGTTATACAGACTTTGATGCTTTCCCTATCACGAGCAACAAGTACAGTTAGTCCCTCCCCTTTACCAGCGTGACTGTTGTAGTCCCCAGAACTTAAAGCCAAGGGGAGGTTAGGTGGGCTTGCTGCTTTTTGGCTTTTGACTTTCGCCTCTTACAGAAACAAAAAATCCACCTCAACCGAGGTGGATTTCAACATTCAACTCAAGCAAATTCAATTAAGACTTTGGCTCTGATTTCGCGTCGAACTTCTCAGACCATGCCGCTAGGATCTCTGCACGCTTGCTACCCATTTGCGCGAAGTCCATCTTCGCCATGTTCTCTTGAACGTTCGGGAAGTTAGACACGGTCGCTTTCACTTCTTTATGTGCAACCACTGGGTACATTTCTACGTAAAGCTCGTTTGCAGCTTTAGAGATTGACCAGTCGACAACACGTTTCGCTGCATCCGATTCTTTTACTAGACCAACAGCTTCTGATTCCCAGCCGATACCTTTTGGTGTGATAACCGCTAGTGGTGCGCCTTGTGTTTTCAGCTTCGCGCCGCGGCTTGCCATCGAAATACCGATAGCCACTTCACCCATGCCCGCTTGAACACATGGCTTAGAGCCAGAGTGCGTGTAGTGTGCAATGTTCTTGTCTAGGTCACGCATGTAGTTCCATGCCTGATCTTCACCCATGTTTTGTAGCCAAGCAGAAACCTGCATGTAGCCAGTGCCTGAAGACGCTGGGTTAGGCATTGCAATGTGACCTTTGTAAACCGGCTTCGTTAGGTCTTCCCAAGATGTTGGCTTAGGTAGGTTCAACTGTTTTGCTACCGCTTCGTTGAAACAAACTGCGTTAAAGAACGCATCGTTACCGAACCAAGCTTGGTTTGATTGAGGGTCGTTTAGGTTCGCGTGCAGCTCTTCCAAACCTTTTGGTGTGTAAGGCTTAAGAAGACCTTCATCTTTAAGCAGTGCCATTGACGAGCCAGCAAGACCCCAAACCACTTCCGCTTGAGGGTTGTTCTTTTCTGCCAGCAATTTCGCCGTCATGATACCGGTTGAATCACGAACCCACTTAATCTTGATACCTGGGTTCTCTTTCTCAAACGCAGACTTGTATTTAGCAAGAATGTCAGTTTCGAAAGCGGTGTAAACCGTGACTTCCTGTGCTGCCATTGCATTCGTAGCTAGCAGAGAGACAAGTGCAGCCAGCGATCCTTTCATCAAACGGTTTTTCATCATTTTCTCCAGTTAATTTGGCTAAGTTTTCATTTGGTCTGTACCAGTTGACGATATACACCCTACTGAGCCTTTGTGACGAATTCATGACCATTAAATGGCAGTTTTACGAAAATTATCGATGAATAATCGTTCAATTGATCCGCCATTTTCTGGATATTAAAGTTTTATGAAATTGGATATTCGCCTATTTACTGCCCTTTTCTTCCTCGCTAGAGTGAACTCGAAATTTGGTGTAGACCAATTAGCCTATTCTGATGGAAATCGAGATGAAAAACGAATACCTACTACTGACTCCAGGTCCTCTATCTACTTCTGAAACGGTACGTGAAGCCATGCTTAAAGACTGGTGTACTTGGGATGATGAATACAACAAAGACATTGTAGAAGTGATCCGCACTAAGCTTGTAAAACTGGCAACGGAGCAAGACGGCTACACTAGCGTACTAATGCAAGGTAGCGGCACCGCATCAGTAGAAGCAACGATTGGCAGTGCCATTGGCAAAGATGGAAAATTGTTGGTTGTCGACAACGGTGCTTACGGTGCGCGTATCGCTCAGATCGCTGATTACCTAAATATTCCATGCCATGTAGTTTCCCCAGGCGAAACATCACAGCCACACTTGAACGAGGTGGAAACTGCATTGGCATCGGATCCTGCAATCACACACGTGGCGATTGTTCACTGTGAGACAACCACTGGCATGCTCAACCCAATTGAGGCATTTGCTTCTGCAGCGAAAGCGCACGGTAAAGTGGTGATTCTCGATGCCATGTCGAGCTTTGGTGGCATCCCTATCGATATCGCAGAGCTTGGCATCGATTTTATGATCAGCTCTGCAAACAAATGTATTCAAGGCGTACCGGGTTTTGGCTTTGTGATTGCAAAACAAACAGAGCTCGAAAAGTGCCAAGGTCAGGCTCGTTCTTTGAGCCTTGATCTTTACGACCAGTGGCACTGCATGGAAGTGAACCACGGCAAATGGCGTTTTACGTCTCCAACGCACACAGTTCGCGCTTTCTATCAAGCATTGTTAGAGCTGGAGCAAGAAGGCGGCATTGAAGCTCGTCATAACCGTTACCAAACTAACCAGAGAACACTGGTTGCAGGTATGCGTTCTTTGGGTTTCGAACCGCTACTGAGTGATGACCTTCACTCGCCAATCATCACTTCTTTCTACTCTCCGACGCACAGTGATTACCAGTTCAAAGCGTTCTACACACGTTTGAAAGAGCAAGGTTTTGTGATTTATCCGGGTAAGGTATCGAACGCAGATTGCTTCCGTATCGGCAACATTGGCGAAGTTTACCCAGCAGATATCGAGCGCTTAATCGGTGCGATTGAAAAAGCAATGTACTGGCAAGTTGCTTAAAGCAGCCTTCTGATTGAGAAAGCGTTATGACTCAGAATATCAAACCGACCCATTTCCGCAGCGAAGGCGATGTCAACACGACACCGGCACGCCAAGCTTGGAATGCATCGATGGACGACGAACGCACGCAAGCATTATTGAAGCGTGATTCGGAGGTCTTTCTTCACCAAGCCATGTCGACACCTTGCTTAGATACCTTGGAAGCAGCAGAAGGCATCTACATCCAAGATGCTACCGGCAAAAAGTACATGGACTTCCATGGCAATAACGTCCATCAGTTGGGCTACGGTCATCCGCATGTGATTAAACGCGTGCAAGAGCAAATTGCCAAACTGCCGTTTTCACCACGTCGTTTTACCAACGAAACTGCGATTGAATGTGCCGAAAAACTCACCCAAATCTGTGGCGGCGAATTGAACCACGTGTTGTTTGCTCCGGGTGGCACATCTGCGGTTGGCATGGCACTTAAACTAGCGCGCCACATCACAGGCAACTACAAGGTGGTGTCTCTGTGGGATTCCTTCCACGGCGCATCGTTGGATGCCATCTCAGTAGGTGGTGAAGCGTGTTTCCGCCAAGGCATGGGACCATTAATGGCAGGTGTTGAGCGCATTCCACCAGCCGTATCTTACCGAGGTGCTTTCCCGGTCGCGGACGGCAGCGACGTGCATTACGCCGACTACCTTGAGTACGTGATTGAGAAAGAAGGCGGCGTGGGCGCATTTATCGCAGAAGCAGTTCGTAATACCGACGTACAAGTGCCAAGTAAAGCCTACTGGAAACGCATCCGTGAAATCTGTGACAAACACAATGTCATGCTGATCATCGACGACATCCCGAATGGCATGGGTCGCAGCGGTGAATGGTTTACCTACCAAGCCTACGACATTGAGCCAGATATGCTCTGCATCGGTAAAGGTTTGGGCGGAGGGTTAGTGCCTATCGCAGCCATGGTAACCAAAGACAAATACAACACCGCCGAGCAAATCTCCATGGGTCACTACACTCATGAGAAAAGCCCTATCGGTTGTGCTGCAGCACTGGCAACCATGGAAGCCATTGAGCAAGACGGCTTGCTAGATAAAGCCAAAGCCGACAGCCAGTTTATGCGTGAAAAGCTGCTAGAGATGAAAGCCAAGTACCCTGTGATTGGCGATGTACGTGGCATCGGCATGTTATGGGGCATTGAGTTGGTCACTGACCACGAAAGCAAAGCACGCGCGTATGACGAAGCGGAAGCTGTGTTGTACCAATGCCTCAACAATGGCGTGAGCTTCAAGGTATCGCAAGGCAATGTGATTCAACTCAGCCCACCGCTGATCATCACTCGCGAACAACTGACAGAAGCGTTGGCGATCTTTGAAGAAGCGATCGCCAAAGTGTGCAAAGACTTTAACTACATCTAACCTCAAAACCAATTTATTCAGAGCGCGGTTCCAATGTGCAGGCAGCGCTCTGGCAAGCAAGAAAAAGGATTGAACATGAGCAACTCACCAATTCAAGCAGTGATCTTTGACTGGGCTGGCACTATCGTCGATTTCGGCTCTTTTGCGCCAACCAGCATCTTTGTGGAAGCGTTCAAACAAGGCTTTGATTTTGAAATCGACCTTGAAGAAGCGCGCGAACCAATGGGTCTTGGTAAGTGGGATCACATCCAAGCTGTGGGTCGTATTCCTGCAGTTGATAAGCGCTGGAATGAGAAGTTTGGTCGCTCAATGACCAGCGAAGACATCGACGCTATCTACGCAGCATTTATGCCTCTGCAAAAAGCAAAAGTGGCAGACCATGCAGACCCAATCCTTAATGCAATTGAAGTTGTGAACGGTCTGAAAGACAAAGGCATCAAGATCGGTTCTTGTTCTGGTTACCCTCGCGAAGTGATGGACGTATTGATTCCAGTTGCAGCGGATTACGGCTACAAACCAGATTACGTAGTAGCAACGGATGACCTGCCGCAAGGTGGTCGCCCAGCACCATTTATGGCACTGAAAAATGTGATTGAGCTGAATGTAACGGACGTTAATGCGTGTATCAAAGTGGATGACGCAGCACCGGGCATCGATGAAGGTCACAACGCCGGTATGTGGACCGTTGGCTTGCTGCTTTCTGGTAACGAAGCAGGTCTAACGTTTGAAGAATACCAAGCTGCGGACGAAGCAACGCTTAATGCCGCTCGTGAAAAAGCGCGTGCAAAACTGCTCAAGAGCTCGCCGCACTACCTTATCGATACGATCGCTGACTTCCCAGAAGTGGTTGCAGATATCGAACGTCGCCTAGCAGCAGGTGAGCGTCCTTAGTCTTCATCTTCCACAAATAAATGAAACAAACGCCCCTTACGTGAGGGGCGCTTTTCTTTTTGGCACTATCTTAAGGAGGTTTGGCTTATTGAAGCGTATTTCCGTTAGATAGCAGCTTTCTTGTCGGCTCTTGCTCAGTGTATTCGACCGCATCGTGATCCGCGAGCTTATCGACTTCCGCCTGTTCACCCACCACAATCAACACATGTTGTTTCACCAGAGCATCGACCACTTCAATGTTGTGCTGACGAAGAAGCGCTCTCACTTCGCTCTCTTTTCCTTCATGATACTTAACAAAGTAACGTGCAGGTTGCTGCTCGGCTTGATCTTGGCGTTCATCCACGAGAGGAAATCCTTGATTGTTTGCCAAGCTGCTTGAGCTCAGTCCGATTGCCAATAGTGCGGTAGCGCCTACCGCAGACAAAGAAAGTAAGGTCAACTTCTTCATAGCCACTCCTTATTGAAAGGTCAGAGTCCAACTGTTGATGGTGCCTGTGTCTCTTCTGGCACTGTCCACCGCTTTTAGTTCCCATGTACCTTGCGATTCAAAACCAGAAAAATCCGCTTGGAACGTATTTTTTATATCGTTAGCGCTGCCGCCGGTATTATTGTGAAGTACAACTTCTCCACCAGTCGGTGACGTTAAAGTCACTCGTAGATCACCGATATAAGTGTGGCTAATATCAACGTCAATACTTACTGTGCCTGAATCACCAGAGCGATCGACTTCTACTGCACTGATTGCGCCAGAAGATTTATTATCTGGAATCGCAACAGGGCTGGTATTTGAGAAGCTAGAGTCCGAAGAGCTACCACCATCAGGTCCATTACAGCCAGCGTCCAAGAACAGCTTCGCCGCTTCAGCATTAACTAGGCCGTGGCCAGTACGGTTGTCTCGACCAGCAACATCAATATCTGTTGCAGTTTTCACTAGGGCATTACGTACTTGCGCTGCTGTACAGGTTGGGTGGTAACTCCACACCAAGCCAGCTACGCCCGTTACGTGCGGTGTCGCCATTGATGTACCATTGTAGTACTCGTAATCTTCACCAGAGGTTGTTGCAACAGTAATTTCCTGACCAACATACCCCAATAGCTCTTGACCAAATGCACGATCAACCGTTACCGAAACCATACGATAAGCGTTGTTTGTGTCTACCAAGAATGGGTTTTGTAAACCAGGTAGTTCAGAGTTGCTGTATACGATTGCAGCTCGCGCACCCGCATTGTAACAAGCCTGAACCGCATCCACTTCAGGGTAGTTTCCTGAAGACTGGTTGCCAATACGCTCAGTCAAACAAATTTTGCCCGACATATCACCACAGTTAACATTACCGCCAGATACATCACAGCTATCTAGCGTTGCCGTTACTGAACCCGCGATTGGATCCGGAACATACGAAGAACCGTTATTGATCAAACGATTGTGAGGAACAATCCCACGATCAAACTGACTGACACCATTCAAGGTAATATCAGAAAGTTTACCTTCACCTACCGTAACCGTTGATAAGATCGCCACACCCGGGCCTGAGATCTCAACTTGACTAGTAGATTGTGAGAACGCTGCATGATCATTTTGATTATCAACGGCCGCAACAGACATCACTGAGTCATAAGAAGCTGGATAGCTGTGCGCTGTATTGCCATCATTACCCGCAGCGGCGATCAATAGAACGCCTTGATCGTAAATATTTTGCAGTGCATTTTGCTCAGTTCGGCTTGATTGACTACCACCAAGGCTCATGTTCACAACGTTAGCACCATTATCGGCACAGGTCTGGATTGCTTTAACAAGCCCAGATGAGTAACCCCAACCCGATTCGTTAAATACTTTCACGATGTGCAAATTCACATTCTGGTTTGGCATCACACCCTTTACACCTTCGGTGTTGGCAATCGCAGCAATCGTACCCGCGACGTGAGTACCGTGGGCATTGTTGTTACCCGGATCACTCCATGATCCCGTACCACTATCGTTAGTACCAGCAACGCGGTTACCGCTTAGGTCGTTGTGCGAAATGTCGTACCCTGAATCGATAATACATACAGTGCGATTACCCGCATTGAAGTCAGCTAGCAGTTGAGCATTAACCGCTTCATATCCCCATGGGGTCGTTTCGCTGAGCAAATAGCGAGGTGGATCGACTTCCACGTATTCCACATCACTACGGTTGCGAAGCGGCTCTAAGTCATCGCCATCCAATTCAACGCTGTAAATGGCGCGATTACCCAGTTTTTCCACCTTACGTGCCTTCACCTGTTCTAGAACAGACTCCTGCGCGATTCGTGGCCCCCAGAATGAGTTACCACCCATTGAAGAACGGCTGACCGCATCTTCTTTGAATTTGACGATGTACTTCGTCGGTAACTTAGATTCATCAAATCCCATTGGTGGAGCCGCAAACGCTGACATCGAAGTGGTCAGTGCTATTGCTACGGCAGACAACGAAAATAAGCCTTGTTTTTTACTTGTTGTGTAGTGCATTTGCCCTATTCCTTATTTGAGCTAATTTTTATTCACTATATTCTCATGAAAAGTCATCATCATGATGTTTGCATGAGAGCTTCAGCTATAGTTTACAGAGCAAAAATGCCAAACAATTTGTTTCATGAATATACAAATTTGTACAAAAGATCATTCAATAAACACTTTAAGTTAACATTAAAAATCATCAACAAAACCTTATAAAGCAATTACTTAATTAACAAAAAGTGAATGTTAAATTAATGTTAGTGAGTAATTATTCTAAATATCACCCATTTAATCGATTGCTATGCTGAATGGATTTTTTGACCGTGGTGCCAAAACTGAAATATTGAATATTTAGTTGTTGACTGTCTTGAGCATTTACTCAGAATTAGAAGGTTTAGTGAGAAAAATTCTCATCTAAATACTGTTATAGCCGAGCGTATTCACGCATTCGGAACAATAACCATTACAAGAAGAGTGAATGATGAAAAAAACAATCACACTATTAACTGCATTACTTCCGCTTGCCTCCGCCATTGCAGAGGAGCCAACTTTATCACCGGCAATGGTTTCTGCGGCTGAAGTGGTTAGCGCGCAAGAAAATCAAACTTATACGTACGTTCGATGCTGGTATCGTACGAGCCACTCTAAGGACGATGCGGCTACCGATTGGAAATGGGCAAAAAACCAAGATGGTAGTGACTTCACTATCGATGGTTATTGGTGGAGCTCTGTTTCATTTAAAAACATGTTCTACACCAATACCTCACAAAACGTAATTCGTCAGCGTTGTGAAGAAACACTAGATCTAGCGAACGAGAACGCAGACATTACATTTTTTGCTGCCGACAATCGTTATTCTTATAACCACACGATCTGGAGCAATGATGCTGCAATGCAACCAGATCAGATAAACAAAGTAGTGGCTTTAGGCGATAGCTTGTCTGATACAGGCAACATCTTTAACGCGTCCCAATGGCGCTTTCCTAACCCGAATAGCTGGTTCTTGGGTCACTTCTCAAACGGTTTTGTTTGGACGGAATACGTTGCTAAAGCCAAAAACTTACCGCTATACAACTGGGCAGTTGGTGGCGCAGCAGGTGAAAACCAATACATCGCGCTAACTGGTGTCGGCGAACAAGTTTCTTCTTACTTAACCTACACAAAGCTGGCGAAGAACTACAACCCTGCTAACACATTGTTTACGTTAGAGTTTGGTTTAAATGATTTCATGAACTACAACCGTAGCGTGCCGGAAGTAAAAGCGGATTACGCTGAAGCTCTGATTCGTTTAACAGACGCTGGCGCGAAGAACTTCATGTTGATGACACTGCCTGATGCAACCAAAGCACCACAGTTCAAATACTCAACACAGGAAGAAATTGAAACGATTCGTGCGAAAGTATTGAAAATGAACGAGTTCATCAAAGCACAAGCGATGTACTACAAAGCCCAAGGCTACAACATCGCATTGTTTGATACACACGCACTGTTTGAGAAGTTAACCTCGGCACCAGCAGAACACGGTTTCGTAAATGCAAGCGACCCTTGCTTAGACATCAACCGTTCATCCTCTGTTGACTACATGTACACTCACTCATTACGTTCTGAATGTGCAGCATCTGGCGCAGATAAGTTCGTGTTCTGGGATGTGACTCACCCAACCACAGCAACGCATCGTTATGTGGCTGAAAAAATGTTAGAAAGCAGCAATAACTTAGAAGAGTTTCGCTTTTAATAAGCCGTTGTTGTTCATTGCAAGTTAATCTGCATAAAAATGACCACGATGCTTCGTGGTCATTTTTTATCGATATCGAACCCCGATAACGGGTTTATTTGAGCTCGCTTAGTTCAAGCCGTTGATTTAGAGACGTTGACTTTGAGCAGCCTCATTCAGCTTTCTGTTTTTGGTACGTTACCGCGGAAGCTGTCCACCATAATAGAGATCAACGTCTTTAAGGTTACATCATCACTACGGTATGAGTAGGCTCGTATACCCGTAAACTGAACCTGGAACAACTGAGCAAGAAGCAATGTATCCTGAGCTTCAATTTCGCCATTCTCGATAGCTCGCTCAAACAGCTTTGCAAGAAAAGATTCAAATTGGTTTGCTAAGCTGTTTGTTTGATTGCGCAGCGCATTAAAATCCTCAGCAAATTCACTTGCTGATTTGACTAACATGCACACTTCACTGGGATTGGAGTCTCGCTGATTGATAACCACATCAATCGCGAAAGCTTCTATTGCATCTAGAACCGTTGTGTTCTGAGCTAAATGCAACTCAAACAGGGCTTGTAAGTTCGCAACGTACATTTTTAGCGCTTCACAATATAGCCCCTCTTTTGACCCAAACGTCGCATAAATACTTCCAGGACGCAGATTCACGCTATCTTGTAAATCACGTGTAGATGTTGCATGAAAACCTTTCTTCCAGAATAGATCCGAGGCGGCTTTCACCACTTCATCACGTTGGAATTTCTTTGTATTCGCCATGAGCAATTATCAATTTTGAACATATGCTCAATTTTATATTGAGCGACCGCTCAAAATCAACTATCCTGTTCTTGCCTAATCCGCTCATATCCAATTACAGGAGATTTAAACATGGCAGAATTTAAACTGTATACCGCAGAAAACGCACCCGAAGGATCAAAGCACCTGATTGAAAATTCAGTCAAAGCGTTTGGCATGCTACCAAATCTTCATGCTGTTATGGCTGAAGCGCCAACCTTGCTTGAGGGTTATCAAGTTGTGCATGAGCTCTTTCAACAAACATCATTTAACGCAGAAGAATTGACCGTCGTATGGCAAACCATCAACGTTGAACATGGTTGTCACTACTGCGTTCCTGCTCATAGTGCGATCGCGGCGTCAATGAAAGTGGATCAGGAGATTGTCGATGCTCTCGTCAACCAAACACCATTGGCAGACGAAAAACTTGAAACACTACGAGAGACAACGCTTCAAATGGTGCGCCAACGTGGTGTAGTTGAAGAGTCTCAGATAGAGAAATTCTTTGCGGCGGGTTACGGACAGCAGCAACTGCTTGAAATTGTTCTTGGTCTAGCGCAAAAAGTGATGAGTAACTACACCAATCACCTAGCTGACACCCCGGTTGATGCACCTTTCAAGAAGTTCGCCAAGTAACTTAAGCTTTTATTACTGGTCCCATTCATGGGACCAGTAATACCTTCAAAAAAAAGCTTTGTTGCATGGCGCTTCGCTAGTGTGTGCTGACCCCTAATTACAACGGCGCAACGTCGGTTCCCCCTAAAGACTGGTAAAGCGTAACCTGAGTGAGAAACTGGTTGTAGCGGTTTTCCAACAAAGAAGCTTGCGCGTTTCTGGTGTCTTCTTGTGCATTCAAATAGTCCATAATCGACGTCGAGCCATACTGATACCGCGCAGCATAAATGGACTCAGCGGCACTTGCGGCATCATATTGCTCTTGTAAACGCGCCGCCTGATACTTCAATTTTTCGCGTGCTGACAAGGCATTTTCGACATCTTGGAATGCGGCGTACAACACTTGGCGATAGCTCACAATGGCCGATTGATAGTCTAAATCGGCAATGGCTTGGCTGTTTTTCATCTCATTCCACTGCAAAAACGGTAGCGTCATATCCGCACCTAAACTGCCGATCGGGTTGGAAAGCAGGTCTTTGAGCGCTTGTGACGATCCCCCCAAAGCCCCAGTGAGCGTCAGCTTAGGCAAGTAGTCCAAATCTGCTGCGTCTTTATTAGCTAGCGCGGCTTTGACGTCATAAATCGCTGCTTTAATGTCGGGTCTGCGGATCAATAAATCAGACGGAGCACCAACACTCAACGATGGCATATCGCCTTCAGGCAGCATTTGGATGTTTGCACTGATGCTCTTCGGCGGTTGATTGAACAAAATCGCAAAGGCGTTGTTTACCTCAAGTAAACTCTGTTCAAACTCACTTTGCTGCGCTTGTAAGCTTGCCAACGTACGTTTGGCTTCAAGCACATCTAACTGATCCACAGCGCCAAGTTGGTACTGTTTTTTAATCAATTGTAGCGTTTGAGCTGCGTCTACCACATTACGCTGACTGAGGTGTAAGCGCTGTTGCAGATAGCCGATTTGCCAATATAGCGATGCCGTCGTTGCTACCAAACTTTGTGCGGTCGCCTCGCGATCTTGTTGACTTGCCATCGCCGTCCACTTAGCTTGGTCAACGTCTGCCGAGATTTTTCCCCACAAATCCAACTCGTAATTGACGGACAAGTTGGTGCTGTAGCTATCTGCCGATTCCCCGCTATCAAGAGATTTTTGAACTTGTCCTGATGTGGAAGAACTCAACGTAGGGAAAAGGTCATCTTGCGCTAAACCCAGCTGTAAACGCGCTTTCTTTAGCGTTAGCGTTGCCAGCGTCAAATCGTTGTTTTGAGCCAACACCTGAGTAATGTATTGATTAAGCGTTGGGTCGTTAAACGCCAACCACCAAGGATCCATACTGACATCACCCGCAACATGCATCTGTTGCCAATTTGCAGGCACTTGCACCTCAGGAGCTTGATAGTCGCTACGCATAAGCGAACCACAACCTGACAACCACACTGCGCTTAAGGCAGCCGCGACCAATCGAGTTTTGAATTTCATTGTGTTACTCATTTTTAGTCTCTCGCTAGCGCTTCTATCGGATCGAGTTTGGCGGCATTGCGAGCGGGTAAAAAGCCGAAGGCGATGCCAATCAACGTTGAGCAAATAAACGCCCAGATGATCGAGTTCATCGAGTAAATCATTTGGAAGCTGCTACCAGACGTACTGAATGCAAAACCAATCAAAAACGCCAAGCCAATACCAGCAATGCCACCACACAAACACACTAGTACCGCTTCAATCAAAAACTGACGCAAAATATCCGCTTGCCGCGCACCCACAGCCATTCGCACACCGATCTCTTTCGTGCGCTCTGTCACCGACACCAACATGATGTTCATTACGCCAATTCCCCCGACAATTAGGGAGATCACCGCAATCGCTGAGATCAGTAACGTCATGGTTGCGGTGGTTTTCTCGATGCTCTGACGAATGGTGTCAGTGTTAATCGTGAAGAAATCTTCTGTACCGTGGCGCATTTTTAACAAGTTGATGATGCTCTGTTCTACCGCTGCGCTTGGGGCGTTCTCATCAATCCGTACAGTAATGCCGTTGAGGTAACGTTGTCCCATCATGCGCCCAGACATGGTGGTGTATGGCACCCAAATTTTCAGCGCGTCGCTGTTGCCAAACGCGTCTTCTTTTTTCTGCGTGACACCCACAATACGCACTGGCAATGAACCAAGAAAAATCACTTCACCAATCGGATTTCTATCCGCAAACATTTCCTTTCTGGTGTTGTCATCAATCACTGCTTCTTGGGCGAGTGAGTTCACGCTCTCTTCATCCCAAAACTGACCTTTGGCGATCTCATAACCGCGCACACGGAAATAATCTTCCCCAACCCCTTCCACAGACGCAGTTGCATCCTGATTGGCGTAACGCACGGTTAAGCTGTTGGATAAAGACGGCGTGACACTGTCGACAAAAGGTAGACTCTCCAACGATTTGGCATCGCCGGCGGTTAGCGTTTTCACTCGTCCGGAGCGGCGGTCACCAAACCCTTTGCCCGGCCTGACATCAATGGTGTTTGTTCCCATGGATGAAATATTCGACAAAATTTGCTGTTGTGAACCATTACCTAGTGCCACCACGGAAACCACCGAGGCTATACCAATAATGATGCCGAGCATGGTCAAAAACGTGCGCATTCTGTGGCTAGACATCGCCAGCAGCGCCATTTTGAGCGCGTCAATAAAACTGTCCCACTTCCACCACTTACTGGCGGCTTGCGCTGGGCGATGAAAAGACGCGCTCGGTGTCTTTGCTGCTTGCTCATTGATTACAACTTGTGCATTTGGCGTATCTGCAATGATTTCACCATCTTTGATTTCAATGATGCGATCCGCAAAGTTCGCCACGTTCATATCATGAGTCACTAAGATGATCGTATGCCCAAGTTGATGCAATTCTTTAAGCAGTGCCATCATCTCTTGCCCACTGTGACTGTCTAATGCGCCAGTGGGCTCATCGGCGAGAATCACCTCACCACCGTTCATCAGTGCACGAGCAACACTCACGCGCTGTTGCTGGCCACCACTCAGTTGGCTGGGCTTGTGAGTCAAACGATCTTCCAGCCCCAAGCGAGCCAATAGTGACTGCGCTCGCTCCGTTCTTTGACGATGAGGAACTCCCGCGTAAACCGCTGGTACTTCCACATTTGCCACCGCGGTTAAATCCCCCAGCAGATGGTAACGCTGAAATATAAAGCCAAAATACTCGCGGCGCAGTTCCGCCAGTTGGTCGGATTCCAACGTCGAGACATCTTGCCCATTAATGAAGTATCGACCACTGGACGGTTTATCCAAGCAGCCGAGCACATTCATCAGCGTCGATTTACCTGAGCCCGAAGCCCCCACGATCGCGACCATTTCACCGCGTTTTATCTCTAAATTAATGTGGTTCAACACGGTAAGCGACTCGTCGCCAGAGACAAATCGTCGAGTTAAATCCTCAACTTTTAAAAGCACGTCACTCATCTTAGAACCTCATTGGAGGTCGACGACGATCACCTCGGCTTGATGATTCTCCATCCATAGCATTGCCAAGAACAACTTGGTCGCCCTCCTTCAAACCTGAGAGAATTTCTGCGTTCACTTTGTTGTTAATACCCACTGTCACGGGCTTTTGCACCACTTGGCCCTGTTCAAGCACTGGCACGGTATAGTTGCCTTTGCCGCCAGATTTTTGCAGCACTTGTGAAGGGACAATCAAGGTATTTTCCGATTGCTCAAGGACAATCGAAACTTGCGCAGTCATGCCGATGCGCAAAATACCTTGCGGGTTCTTCACATCAAATACAGCGTTGTAGTAAATGGCGTCGCTATCTGAAATGCTCAGATCGCTATCATCGCCATCCATGATGGTTGGCCCCGGCTCAATCGCGCGCAATGTACCTTTAAACTGCTGATTCGGTTTGCCTAAAATGGTGAACAGCGCCGTTTGGCCTGGGTGAACAAAAATCACATCGGCTTCCGAAATTTCAGCTTTCACCGTCATAGTATCTAACTTGGCTAACTCGATAATAGTTGGCGTGGTTTGATTGGCGTTTACGGTTTGTCCTTCTTCCACCGCGGTGTAGACCACCGTGCCATCCATCGGTGCGTTGATGGTGGTGTAACCGAGATCTAACTGCGCATTGTCGACGTTGATTTTGGCTTTCTCGATTTCGGCATCCAGTTGCGCTAACTCGGCTTTGTAGATGGCGAGCGTCGCTTCGGCATTCTCGTAATCAGCTCGTGAGCTCGCTTTCGCTGCCAACATGCCTTTTTGGCGCACGTATTCATAGTTTGCTTGTTTAATCTGCGCTTGCTTAGCCTGGTACTGAGCGTTGAGACTATTAAGAGACGCTTGGGCTTCTTTGAGGCTGTTTTGCTGAGTCAGGCTGTCAATCTGTGCAATCAAGTCCCCCTGTTTTATCTCATCCCCTAAGTTCACAGCGAGGCGTTGAATTTGCCCAGATACTTGCGCACCTACATTCACCAATTTGGACGCTTGCAACATGCCGTTAGCTAATACCGCCTTTTCGATATTGCCTTTACGAACGACTTCTGTCGCGTAAGGAGAAATGGGTTCTGGACGTTGCAGATAATGATAACCACCAGCACCAATAGCAAGTAAGCCACACAAAACGAGCCATTTTTTATTGAGTTTCATAGCAGGAGTGAAGTAAATAATCGTTTTGATTTTATACTGCTATTTGTCTTAGCCGTACAGGGTACGAGACGTAAAGATAGGTAAATTAACGTCAAGAAACTGAATGAATAACTTCACTAACGTGAAAAATCAGAGATATTATAGTCACTTCAAAACTTTATTATTCAATACGTATAGCAAAGACCATTTTTAATATAGAAATTCAAGTTATAAGTATTATAAACAAAACTTTTAAATACCAACAAACCAGTAAAAATCTTAACTTATTAAATATACAATCCATTAAAATTTCATTATGGCCATTTTTAATTATTGAATTTCAAGAGGAGTTAAGTGGCAAGTTAAATAAAAAATACCCACATAACACAGGTAAGACCGAGAGGAGTGTGTCATGTGGGTTTAAAACGATAGTTCTCTTGCTGATTCGAACTACCAACGTTGGGATGCAATGGAAATACAAATGACTCAGAGTTTCCATCACGGACACTTTATCGCTGGATTTCCCTCTATTTGTTAGGGAACAGTCAGCACAATAAAAATAGAGAAGTAATACCGCAAAAATAAAAATAGAGGTTCAGGATTTAATTTACACGTAAAATAACCACTATATTCACGCCATGAAGCATTAATAAATTCAACAATAAATATTTATTAAGTTAAATTTACTTATTGTCAGCACACTGTTAATTTTACTCCTAAATGCACTGGTCAGATTTGTTTATTTTACTGATTTTCGTTGCAATACAAATTCTAATTAATTCATGAGAAAAACATGCAGCGACAATTAACTCTTTCACCGATTTATTTATTAATCGGGTTAGCCTACTCGACGGCGTATGCCGGTGGTTTTCAAATTAACGAACATTCGGCGACGGGTCTTGGTCGTGCTTTTGCTGGTGATGCCGTCATTGGTGATAATGCGTCTGTAGTCAGCCGTAACGCCGCAGCGATGACGCTGTTTAAACAAAATGCCTTATCGTTCGGTGTCACTTACGTCAAACCTGACGTTACCGTTAAAAATGCGCAATATCATCGAGCTAACATTAATGCGGATGTCAATGTTGGTATGGGTGGTTTTCCTCCGTCCCCTCAAGCTGACATTACCCCGTCCTTCTCTCAAACCGTGACCGACATTGATGACGTCGATGGCGTTGGTCAACCAGCCGTTGTACCCAATTTTTACTTTATTCACCCTATCAACGACGACTGGTATCTAGGCTTATCGGCATATTCCAACTTCGGAACCGACATGGAGTTTAAACCAAACTATGGCGCACCTGTTTTTGGCGGTGTCACCAGCGTAGCGAGTGTCAACCTTGGCGCAAGCTTGGCATACAAGGTGAACGATCGTTTTAGTATCGGTGGTGGTATTGATGTGATTTACGGCTCTGGTGAGCTGTACCGCGATATGGACGTGGGTGTTTGCGTTGGTGGGAACATACTTGGAAACGAACTAGAACAACGCTGTGGATCCGTAAAAGGCAACGCACTTGATGTGGAAGCTGGCGGCATTGGGCTTGGCGCGAACATTGGCATGATGTACGAGTTTAACGAACGTCATCGCTTAGGTTTAAGCTACAAGCACAGCCCTAACATTGATGCCAAGGGTGACATCCACTTTGCTGGCGAATCGTACGACTCGCTTGCTATGCCGCTACCGGATATTGCGGAGTTTTCCGGTTATCACCGCGTCTTACCTAAATTTGCCCTGCACTATTCTGTGCAGTGGATTGGTTGGTCAGCATTTGACAGCTTGAAAGCTGATGATCAGTTGCTAAAAGATTTTCAGTGGCAAGACTCCGCGCACTACTCCATCGGTGCGACTTGGTACGCCAATGAACGTTGGACACTACGCACGGGTTACATGTTCGACAAAACACCTGTCGATGAGCTGACTTCGCTTTCTATCCCAGATTCGAACCGTCACTGGTTATCTGCGGGGGCCTCTTACCAATGGTCATCAGATACCACGGTTGACATCGGCATGACGTACTTGATTGGTGAAGATGTCAACGTAGAAGAGTACGCGTATGAAGGTGTTCCTGCACCGATGGTGACGGGCGTTACCCATTCAAATGCGTTCCTAATTGGTGCCCAACTCAGCCACCGTTTCTAATTCGTCAGGCAGTGATCAAACCTCTAGGTCATTGCCTTGTAACAACGCTTATCAAAGCGACCGAACAGAGACATTATTATGAACAAAACACTACTTGCTTTTTCACTCTCACTTCTCACTCTAAGCGCGGCTCAGGCTTCGGAATGGGGCTATGGCAATGACAAACACGGGCCAGAACACTGGGGAGAAATCGCCAAAGACTGCGCAACCACGAAAAACCAAAGCCCAATCAACATCGACAACCCAGCCGATGCAAAACTGGAAGCACTGAACCTTTCGTACACTGGTCAGGTCATTGGTTTAACCAACAATGGTCATACGCTGCAAGCGCAAGTGAACGGACGTAACAGCTTCACCATCGATGGCGAGACGTTCGAGCTGCAACAGTTCCATTTCCACACACCTTCAGAAAACCAAATCAAAGGCCGCCAATATCCACTTGAAGCGCACTTTGTACACGCCAACGCAGACGGCGAGTTGGCGGTAATTTCGGTGATGTTTGATGCTGGCGATCAAAACGCAGCGCTGTCTAAACTGATCAACGCAATCCCACAAGAGAATCAAACCACGTTCTTTAAAGATACTTTTGAGATTAATGACTTACTGCCAAAAACTGCAAACTACTATCGATTTAACGGCTCTTTAACCACACCGCCATGTTCAGAAGGTGTGCGCTGGTTTGTGCTTAAAGACACTCAAACCTTATCCAAAGATCAAGCCGCGAAACTGATGGAAGTCATGGGACAAAACAATCGTCCGCTGCAACCGCTAAATGCGCGCGTTGTACTTTCTAACTAAACGCCACATCCGATAAGGGGCATCGTATTTGCCCCTTATTTTGATTCGATCTAACCTCACTTCGTTACAGGAACCCCCAATGAAAACTCCATCTGTTCTGTCACTCTTACTCGCACTCGCCCCGACATTCGCCTTCTCTCATAACCTTTCTGTCGGTCAAACCACCCCTTCCGTCAGCATTGATACCTATGGCGAAATGACGCTGCAAGGAGACGATGTGGCTTATCAACCTTGGGCAACTCAGCAGATGTTAGGCAAAGTCCGTGTGATACAAGCCATTGCAGGTCGTAGTAAAGCCAAAGAGATGAACGCGCCGCTGATGTCAGCAATCACTGCCGCTCACTTTCCTGAAGATCAGTATCAGACCACAACCGTGATCAACCAAGAAGACGCCATATGGGGAACCGGTACATTTGTTAAATCGTCGGCAGAGGACAGCAAAAAGACATTCTCTTGGTCTTCCATGGTGTTAGACAAAAATGGCGTATTAGCAACAACTTGGGATCTACAGCAAGAAAGTTCTGCGATTATCGTACAAAATAAACAAGGCGAAATTTTATTCGTGAAAGAAGGGGCTTTAACTCAAGACGAAGTCACACACGTCATCGAACTGATTAAACAGAATATCTAAACCTAAGGTAAGGAAAAGCTATGAAACTGTTCAACACCATCGCACTCTGTCTTTTAGCGGCTGTAGCCTCTTTCCAATCGGTTGCAGGAGACAACGATTGGGATAAGATTGCAGATAAGACCGTCAGTTTTAAATCGGAAACCGACACAGTCAATCCACTGTCACCATTTGCTAACGCTCGTTTCAGCCACATAAAAATCAAATGTACGCAAGGTACGGTCGATCTGAAAAGCGTTAAAGTAATCATGAAAGATGGTCAGGAAAAGACGTTCGACAGTTTAGGGGTTCTGACTAAAGGCATGTCATCAAGAAGCTTAAGCCTACCAACAAAAGATAACGCGAAGTTAGACAAAATCGAGTTGAACTATGAATCGGTTGGCAGCACTGCGCTGCAAGTCGCGGGGGTGACCAAAAAAGCGCAAGTGGAAATCTTAGGTAAGAAAATCGACGAGTAAGCGATGGCTCAACGAGCTCACCCAAACTAAAAACAGCGGCACTAGGCCGCTGTTTTCATTAAAAAATCGTAATGAATAACTAAATGAATTTCTTCAGCTTCGCCAAACCATAAGCAGCGATGGTGACACAATCTTTGATCGTACCGTCGATCATCATCTGTTCGAACTCCTCAACCGAAAAAGCACGAGCGATCAAATCCTCTTCTTCACTGTCGAGTTGATTGCCCACGTCCGTTAAATCAGTGGCGAAATAGACGTGACATGTCTGATTCAAAAAGCCGTATGCGATAAACTGCGCGCCGACATACGCCATGGCGCTCGCCTGCATGCCCGTTTCTTCACGCAGCTCGCCTTTGGCAAGCTCAAGATGATCCGCATTTGGGTTTGATTCCCACGCCCCTTGTGGGATCTCCCAACAACGTTGACCTACGGTGTAACGGTACTGCTGAACCAAGTGAATCATCCCGTTATCGATAGCCAGAATCGCAGCACAATCAGGTTTGTCGACCACACCATAGATGCCCTCTGCGCCGCTCGGACGTAAAATTTTGTCCTCACGCACCGTCATCCACTTATTCTGGTAAACGACTTTGCTGTCTAGCTGTTTGATGTCTGACATGGTTATTCCTTGATTTTTCTGAGGGTTACTGTGGAATAATACCCGATTCGGTTACGCCACCAAAATGTTCTTTAGTTCACTCAAAGACTCAACGGTGTAATTTGGTGCGATACGCTCATCAACGCTTGCGCCTGTGGTATTTAACCAGCAAGTTTCAATACCAAAATTATTACCACCCAGAATATCGGAATGCAGGTTGTCACCCACCATCAGTACGCGCGTTTTGCAGGGATTGCCCATTTGCTGCATCGCGTATTCAAAAATACCTAAGTCCGGTTTTGCTACGCCCACTTGTTCAGAGATCACCACTTTATCGAAGTACTCAGTCATCCCTGTGCGCTCAAGGCGGATCGCTTGCAACTCTGTAAAACCGTTGGTGATAATGCCCATTTTAGCTTTGCCTTGCAGCGCTTCCATCAGCTCTTTTGCACCTGGCAACAAGCTGCAAATATCGGCCATTGCTTCTAAAAATGCGCTGTTGAGATCTGCTGTTGTGGTATTCAACTTCTCAGCCCACTCGGTAAAACGCTTATGTTTTAGCTCATCTGCCGTTACTTTGCCGTCTTGGTAATCCACCCAAAGCGGTTTGTTTACGGTTTGGTAATGAGCAAAATCTTGTTCAGTAAAATCTACGCCTTTGCGAGAAAACATAAGCTGCAAACCTTTGAAAGCATCAAAGTGGAATAAGGTTTCGTCAGCGTCAAACAGGATCCAATCGTACTTCATTTTCTTCTTCCCAAAATCAAGGTCGTAATACTGGTGCATAGTCTAGATTGTTTTCTTCTTGAAGATAATCTCTATAATTGGAAATTAATTGTATCCTTGTGCTCAACAATAAATGCTTCACGATAATAGGAGATTGATGTGAACGCGATTGCCTCCCTGCCCGTTTTTGTTGCTGTTGTCGAATGCGGCAGCTTTTCCCTTGCGGCCAAACAGCTGAATCTGACGAAATCGGCGATCAGCAAACGCATCAACCAACTAGAAGACGATTTGGGCATTCGTCTCCTTAATCGAACTACGCGTAAGCTGAGCCTGACCGAAGCAGGAGAACGCTATTTTGAGTACGCTTCTCAAGCGCTCAATCTGGCCCAGCAAGGCGTGGACGCGGTATCGGAGCTGCAAGGATCTCCACAAGGTCGGCTCAAAATTACCGTGCCGATGTCTTTCGGTGTGCTGCATATCGCGCCTTTGATCAGCGAGTTTCTCGCTCGTTACCCGAAAATTGAAGTGGATTTAAACCTCGAAGACAAAATGGTCGATTTGGTTAAAGACGGTTTTGATTTGGGGATCCGTATTGGTGAACTCACCTCTTCCAATCTAATCGCAAAACGTCTCGCCCCTTGTAAAAGTGTGCTTTGTGCCTCACCAGATTACTTAGCGGAGTTTGGAACACCACAAAAACCAAGTGATTTAGTCGGTCACAACTGCCTGCGCTACTCCTATTTCCGTGGCGGCGTCGAATGGATGTTCATCAACAATGGCAGCGAATACAAGGTGCTTCCAAAAGGAAACTTTATCGTCAATAACAGCGAAGCCATTCGCCAGTTGCTGTTAAGAGGTTCGGGCATTGCGCAACTGCCGACGTTTATTGCAGGAAGAGACTTTGCCGCAGGAAATCTAAAACCGGTGATGGAAGAGTATTCTCTACCAGAACACGCCATTTATGCGGTGTTCCCTGAGCGCAAGCACATGCCGTTGAAAGTAAGAGCCTTTATCGATTTTATCAGCGAAAAACTCGGCACAGATTTACCTTACTGGGATCGTTACAACAGCCCAGAAAAATAACCATATTGATGATAAGTGAGTGAGATTTCACTACTGACATGTTCTGACATTCCATCCGCGTAACCTTATTTGGAACTCAACAGGCAATCCGCCAAAACCAATAAGGAATCACAATATGGAAACCGTTATCGAAACTGTGCAATTTCGTCTAACCACAGGCACAACAGAGCAAGACGTGATCGCCGCTGCCAGACAGTCACAAACGTTTGTGAAGAATCTGCCAGGCTTTTTGTATCGCTCACTCAGTCACGAAGCGACGGACGATGTGTGGACAGACATCATTTACTGGCGTTCAATGGACGATGCAAAACAGGCGGGAAAACAGCTTAAGCAAGCCGCTGAATTTCAGCCTCTGTTATCAATGATTGACTGCGAAAGCTTCGAGCTTAAACATCACAACTTAAAAATGTGCAGTGAGCTAGAGAAGTAATCAGCCGCACTACCACTAACAACCAGTAGGTCTAGATAAGGAACATCATGAGCAAATCAGAACGACTGTTTGAGCTACTGACGCTTTTGCGCGCAAAGCGTTACGCCGTGACAGCGAAAGAGCTCGCAGAAAGAATGGAAGTTAGCGAACGTACGATTTATCGCGATATTCAGTCGTTGCTTAGTTCTGGTGTTCCTATTCAAGGTGAAGCAGGTGTCGGCTACTTGTTGCAAGCTGGCTCTCATCTCCCGCCTTTGATGTTCTCAGAAAAAGAGATGATGGCGCTTGAACTGGGTATGCGGATGGTTCGAGCTTGGTCGGATGCCGAACTCGCCGAAGCGTCTCACTCTGCGTCCACCAAAATACTTTCGGTATTGCCCGATAAGCTCAAACAACAAGTGGAAGATTGTCCGCTGATTGTGCCCGATTATCACACCCAATCCGAGACTGCCAAACGAGGGCAGCTTCTGCGCCACGCGATTGATCATCAGTTTAAAGTCAGTTTGGATTACCAAGATGAAAGCGGACAGGTGACCGAGAGAAAAATCCAACCGTTAGGCCAGTTCTTTTGGGGCAAAGTCTGGACGCTGGTCGCCTGGTGCGAATTGCGCGATGACTACCGCCAGTTCCGCCTCGACCGTATCCAAGCACTGCGTATGCACGATGAAGAGTTTCAGAGTGCGGAAACCAAATCTCTCAAACATTATATTGCGCAGTATGAATCGAAAGATTGAGTGTTCTTCATCCTTCCATCACAAGGATTCTAAATTGCTCTGCTCAATGCGCGATATTTGGAAAGGCACATTTGGTTAAACTAATGTTTCATTTTTAACAGATGCGCAACCAACCTAAGATCGTTAACTTAAGTAGCACGTCAACCACACCGGAGCGTGAAGCTATGAAAGTACTGATTCAATACACCCAAGCAGGGAAATATCGAGATCAAGCGTGGGAGTCTTTAACTCTTCGATCTAAAGGTGATATGCAGGCCGTTACCCCTTCTTATGCTGCCCAACTTATCGAACAAAGCAAAGCGACACTTGTGATGACAGAAGACGGACAGATCATCTTTCACTCCTAAATTCTATCAGTCCTATGACGAAAAAGGCCTGCATTGCTGCAGGCCTTTGTATGAGTGAATTAAGAGTTATTTACTGGAAACTCACTGCAGTTGGTAGGCGATCAAGCATCTTGTAGTAATCACCAGCCACAGCGCCGATATCACCACGCAAATACGCTTGAATCATATTGAGATCTTTCAGCCAAAGTTCTTTGTCAGCATCTGAAGACGCCATGTACCCTGCGTACACATTGTCGACCGCGAACATCATGTCTTCGGCGTGATCGTTGTAAATCAAAAGCATCGCATCTGTGTAAGCTTCGAACGCTTTCAGCTCATCGTGCGCTTTACCACCTTTATAGCTCAATGTGCCCGAAGTTGCATCGATGACCAAATCACCCGAAGTCACATTCGCTGTCGTAAAGTTGATGAAAGACTGGCTGAACGACAGCACACCTGCCGCAATATCCGCATCAATGGTTCGCTTCATTGCGTTGACCATTGGCGCATCCAGCAGCAATACAGGATCGTGGAACGCTGGGACAATCGCTGTTCGGAATGGCCCCCAAGCGCTATCGATGCTCTCTGCGACCTTGTTTAGTGTTGCAGGCTCATAGCTATCTAGGTACGTTTTTAGATCGTAACCTTTGGACGTCACCAGTTGATTTGCGTAGTCGTAAGCCAGCTTGTTTGCTTTTGTTGCCACAAACTTCTCGCCGTCGATAACAAACTCAACCTTGTCACCCGCAATAATACCGTAGCGGTCTTGCTGCTTCGTAAACGTATCAAACTGAGATTGACCACGAGTCTTCACTGTGTAGTCGTAAGACTTCATTTGGCGCACTCCCATTCTCAAGATGACATCGCCAACACGTCCGCGGCCTTCTGCACCAATATCAAGGAATCTTGCAATACCACGAGGCATTGGTGGTAGGGACTCCATTTGCTCAGTGATGTGTAGGTTCACGGTAACACCTTTTAGATTGGTGTATTCCTTACCGTCTTTACCCACCAATTTAACTGGCGTATTTAACGCGTCATTTGCCACGATGTTGCCCATGATGTCTTCGTATTCAGCTTGCACCCCAGGGATATCAAGCAGCGATGCAAAGCTCACCTCATCGGTAAAACGGTTCGAGAATCGACGTGCTAAGAAGTGGCTCGCCAACGCTTTGTCTGGCCAGTTGCCCAACACAGACACCGCATTTGACCAAGGATAATCAGGGTCAAAGCTACCAATTGAGTTTAGGAAGCGTCCATTCGCAGTTTCCGCAACAGCTATATAACCCTCATCTGAATCTTCGATAAAGCGTGCTGCCAAATCATCAAAACAGCTGGCTGTTGAAAGATCGTAATCAGCCGGAATTTGGTGTGAGTTGTTGTCTAACAGTTGACCAAAAGAAATCACTTTTTGGTTGCCTGCCGCATTTTCTATCACACATTGATGCTCTGGTGTGCGCAAGATATCAAGGAAGAACGCCGCGGATTTTTTCGCCCCATTCGCGTAATCACAGAACCATGAGTTATCGGCTTTGCCTTCGCTACAGTATTGAGGGTTTGAAGCAATGCGCAATAAGAAATCACCCGGCTTATCCGTTGACGAAGTGTAACCAAGATTGGTGTACAGGTTATCGATGCGCTCAAGATCTTCCATCTTGTCACGGATAGCGCTCATTTCCATATAACGGCGCACTAAGTAACCAGGATAATCGGACGAGAATAATCCCGTCGTCCCATATAACTCCAAGTTGCGTCGATCATAGCTATCGAGATAGTTCTGCCACTCGTAAGAAACAATTTCTTCTAGGTTTGTACCTTCGTCAAAACGGTTACAGTCGCTGTTTAGAGAAACGTTCCCATCGGTACAGAAATCGTAAGACTTACGCTCAATTTCATTCACTTTATCTAGGTAGTAAAGTGCGCCATAACGAGTTTTCGCATTCAGTTCAGGATCATCAGACAACGCGGCGGTATCGAATCGGCTGAAGTCACAGTTGTAGAGTGATTTGCCTTTCTCGCTCCCCGTTAGTGCCTTCACTTCAGAACACACCATCAGCGATGTGTTGTCTGGATTGTTGCCAAACTTGTATGCAAAGCTTTGTTGGTAGGCTTGCTGATCAGCGAGGTAACGAGCGTATGCCGCTTTGTCTTCATCGCTCGCACTGTCTGCCGGTTTCGCAACAGGCGCAGGAGCTGAACCTGAAGAATCTTGAATCGTCTCGACTTTACGACCGTAGCCAAACTTAAACGCCGCAATGTCGTACAGACCCCAAGTTGGCGTTTCATCCAACATGCTTGGTGCGTAGTCCATTGTCGAACTGTAAGCAGGAATGTTGTTCAAACCAAGTTGATGCGCTTGCTCTAGCGTGTAGTAGTTCGCTTTGTCATTTGAGCCTTTAAAGTTATGGCGCAGACCCATGTTATGACCAAGCTCGTGAACAAGCGTATTGCTGTAAGTCGCAACCGTAATCGCATCTGCGGCTTTCACTTGCAACTCTTTTGGTAGGTATTTCCAACGCTTAAGCTGACGCGATACTTCGTTACCTGCGTCATCGAGTTTGATCTCAAAGTAACGCTCGTCATCCAACTTCAAGTTGTCCAACATGGCCTTGTTGGTTGAAGAAACCCACGACGCTTCGATTGGATAGACGTTGTTCTCTGCCCAGAAAGACAAACGGTTCTCTTCAGCTTCAACCACCTTTTCAAACTCCATGTCATCATTGAAGTTTTTCATTAGCTGAGTTGGGCTCTTCGTCGCTGCTTTTCCAGAAACGATGTCTTCTTTTGAAACGAGCGGCGCATGAATGTTTTCATCCGATTTCAGGCTCGCCATCGCCGCCATTGTAGAAAGCGCTTCAATTCTATCCGCGACTTCTGTTTTCACAGATTCGCTGCTGGTTGGCAATGGATCTAAGCCATCTAAGTCCAGTTGATTACGATTATAGAAACGCGCCAAGTTGTCCCAATAGAAAGGCACACCCGTTCTTGCAACGCCTGCGTATTGGTTCACGTGGCCTTTGATGATTTCCCCCGTCATCGGGTTAGAAACCGACGGGCCATAGCCAAGCAGACCGTTAGCTAAAGGCTCGTCAATCAGGTTAATCACGTTGTAACGCAGATCTCCTGGGTGAATACCAGCCGCTTTGGTTTTGTTCACAATCTCGATTTCAGGCTTGCCTGCATCCGCCCCAAATACATTCAGCGCTTGGTTCATCTTGTCGATCGATTGCAGCGTTGCATCCAAGAACAACTTGTTCTTCTCTTCAAAGAAATTGTCGCTCAAGTAATATTTGATAGAGCCTTGATCTGGGTTGAAACGATTGAGGTAAACCACATCACGGTCGTATTTATTCGTGACTGGGTTAAGCTTTTTCGTCGATGTGGTGAAGAAACCAATGTCGTTCTCATCACCCACTGGGTACAAGATCGGTTGGTAACCTTCGGTTGCCACTTCACTTTCGTGCACTAACGAGTAGTAGAAACGAGATTTAAACGCGCCATCCACAAGCGCTTCATCCAAGCTCGCTTTCGTTGCAAAGTTGATGTAGTCAGAAATATTATCTAAATCGATACGGAACGTGCGCTCTAGTTCGAAATTGAGAAGACCGTTTTTAGGGTCAAAGTCCCACGAGATCAATCGTGGTGCGCCAATTTCATCAATGCCCTCGGTAATGCCATACAGATCTTCCATATTGAATTCTGCAATTTCGAGATCTTCAGGGCGAGGAGTGAAGTGGGTTTTCTTCTTGTAGTTTAGGCTTGCGTCTTCGTTGGTTTCTTCTTTGTTGGTGCAATCACCATGCGCGTCTTCTTGACAGCGATACGCCGCAAAGTCACCCGGAATCGTCAGCACTTGCGCGAAGTTAACGCCGTCGTCGTCTGCGACAAATTTCTCTTCACCGCAGTAGTTATTAGCATCTTTGCTTAGATGCGCGTCTGGGTAGTTTTTATCGTAACTGCGAACTTCCAGACCTTCTTTGGTAAAACAAAGCTCAACGTAACGAGGTGAACCTTGTAAGAATGGGAATTGGTTAAGAGCAAAGCGTGGAGCGGCACCAGTCGTCGGAACGTAAAACCAACGACCGTCTTTAAGATCTTTTACTGCGACTTCTTTTGCATCTCTTTCGACATAGTCATACGCCTGATCATCTGCGCCACAGCCTGCAAGTGCGGCCGTTATTGCTGACACCAGAGTCAATTTTTTAAACATTATTTGGATATCCTTAATTGTTGTAGTTTTCCTAGAAGGAGTAAGTCACTGTCACGATGTAAGACGCTTTCTCTTGGTCCAACAAATCGATGTTGCCCAAGGTGCCTCGCTCTGCATCTTGATAGAAACCCGTTGATGATGCCGCGAGTAGCAATGACCAGCTTTCATCAAACTCGTATGTGCCGTACAACGCCCCCTCATACTGCCAACTGCTTCTGCGCGTACCTTGATAACTGATGCTGTTACCACCTAACGCCGTAATCCCCACTGCGAACGATTCCCACGACTTTTCCGCAACAGCAAACAACGAGTAAGTCCACTCAGTCAGCGAGCGTCCACCCATGGTTTTGTATTCGTGGAAATTTTTTCTCAGTCTTGGCGAAACCGAAAAATCGACGCTCCAAGCTGAAAAAGAGATCGGCACATCTAAACGAACCGCGGTGTGCAGTTCATCTTTACGAGATGTTTCTGAAGTTGGAATGGTGAGCTGACCCGCAACGCCGATTTTCCCTGTATCTCCAAAGCGATATAGGTTCGTGTATTGCAAGCCCAACACCGAATCTGTCGCGTAGGTGCCGACTTCATCTTCTAGGGCACGATAGCCCCCCGTAGAAAAATAGGCTTTTGTGTCGCTCGAAAAGGAATAAACGAGATCGCCTCCCCACGAGAAATTGCGGACAGAACGGTAGTCGTCTTTATCGTAAATGTTTGTATCGTAAGATAGGTAAACGGCCCCACTAAACTTACAAACAATACAGGACGTATCTCCTTCATTTTGTGTAGATTCAGGCGTGCTAGTGCTATCAATTACACTCGTTTCCACCGCGAATGATGGCGCTGAAAACAGCGTACCCAACAACATTGCAAGCGGCGTCATCATCCACTTTGTTGTGTGCTGCATGTTTTGAAACTTCCATGAGAATTAAGTTCATTTGAATAAACTTAAAGACAAACAGATTATTGGGATGAAATTCCATAAAAATTCAGATAATCAACCCCAATAAACCTATCAACCATAAAATTACTCTTATGGTTAAATCCTTATTTAACTTTTTAATACTATTTATCTGAGTATTGTTGCGTTCTACTTTGCTTAAAAACGTACTTTAAAATGACTTTTTATAAATAAAGCCACACACCACAACATTAAAGAAGCAGCAAAGCAACGTCATTAAAACAAAAGTTAAAAGACAATTATTATCAACAACTTAAAATCAACAAAAACAGTTAAAATGAATGAGTAAAAATGTATAAGTTAAAATACAATAAAAATACAAGAACATCATTCCGTTTAATTTTAGTCGTTATTGTATTGAGAGAGTTTAATTTTCAATTTCTAAAATTGGTGGGATACACATAAGAGAAATCATCAAAACCATCCGTTGTTAATAATGAATTTCGCATTTAAAACAAAAGATAGAAACAAGATCAAATTCATGTTTTCTAATATATCCATTCAACCTTTCACAAGTTTGAATAGAAAATCAAACCTTTAGTCAATCTAAAAACAAAAAAACATTCACCAAGTGAATACACAAAAGATAAATCAAAACTAAATAGCACATACGGTCAGCATATTTGTGAATTACTATTCATTAATTATTTTTTTATAAATTAAACGTTAATGTGACCAATTTCACACAATTGCGCTACATACAACATAAAGCAAACGAAATTTAAGTGTTTACTGACCCAAAACGTGTCGATAGAACAGAGTTTAAACATCGAGCTGAAACACGTATTTCTCACCAAAATTTATTATATATAGCAGTGAGTTATCTGTATCCAAGCGGTTAAAATGCGTACTGATGTGACTCATATTTGAGAGAGGAACACAAGAAGAGCAAAAGCACTAAAAGAGGATGATGCGACTTGAATAACCAGTGCTTCAAACCGCACTTATGAACTTATGCAGAGAAAGAAGGACTATCAGTTACTATTGAATGGTTTTATGACCACAGTTTTCGCAGATCAAATGACGTTCAAATTCATCCATAGAGGCAAGGAAGGCGCCGAATACTACACTTTTGAGAAAGCCAGCGATGAACTCTTTCTTTTTGCGATTTTTATCACCTTCAAAACCACTTTTTTTTCTAACTAACACCACGACATGATGCGTTTCTACCCCACATGTAGGGCACATGAGGACTTCTGTCTTGTTCGACATCTTAGACTCCTTGATGAATTATCCCTTTCTGCTGGCATGATTCTCTTACGCCTGTAAAGCGAGTCATCATGCCATCACTATCGATTCTTACTCTTCTTCGTTGAGACGATGAATCAACTTAGCTGGCGTGCCTCCGTATAGACAATCTGGCGGCACATCATGGTTAACGACCGAGTTCGCCGCAATCACCGAGCGAGCGCCAACTGTTACACCTTGGTTGATGACGGAATTTCCGCCAATCCACACATCATCTTCAATCGTGATAGGTTTACAAAACGTTTCCCAACGTCGACGACTTCGGTAATCAACAGAATGAGAAGCGGTATAAAATTGCACGCTCGGTCCAATGAGCACGTGGTTCCCGATGGTAATTTTGGCACCATCGAGCATGACCACGTTCATGTTGATAAAGGTTTCTTCACCTATTTCGATGGTCTTACCAAATTCACAATGAAAAGGGGACTGGACAATACAACGGCCTACCTTGCCAAATAGCTGCTTTTGCAATTCGTCGCGCTGACTTTCGTCGGTGTTATTATTAAGTGCTCTAAGTGCTTGAAGAGCATGGCTTCTAATGGCGTCAATTTCTTTGTCCATGCCATCAAAGACCTGGCCAGACATCATTTTTTCTAGTTCTGTCACTGGAAGACTCCTACAACCTGCAATTACTGCTTTCAGATTCTTCACAAGGTACGTGAATTGCGAAATAAAAAAAGAGAAAAGCCCGGACTTTTCTCTTTCCTGTTTTTATATTTTGTGGAGTCTGTCGGCTTACACAATTTCCCAGCTGTGGGTCATCTCAACACCTTCACCTAGCATTAAGCAAACCGAGCAGTATTTTTCTAGCGAGTCAGCCGCCACTTTTGCTACGACTGCTGGGTCAAGCTCGTCACCTGACACTTCAAAGTGGATATTCACTTGCGTAAAGATACGCGGTGCGGTTTCACGACGCTCTGTGGTTAGCTTGGCATTAACTGACGAAACCTTTTGGCCTGCTGTTTTCAAACCATCAACAACATCGACAGAGCTACAGCCACCAGCAGCCATTAGTACCATTTCCATTGGGCTTGGTGCGGTTGCACCACCATTGCCATCCATCACTACGGAGTGGCCCGACTGAGATTGCCCAAGGAATTTAAAATCTTCTATCCATTTAACTTCAGCTTGCATGATTTACCTCATTTAGCATCGCTTATTCAAGGCATCGTTGCCCTTACTAGCGGTGTGTTTCTTGTCGATACTTTAGCCCTATCGCATAAAAGGGCAACGGAATTTTCAACATTACTGTAATTTTTTCGCTCGGTTACCTTTCTCTATACGTAACACTTTTTATTTAAGTAACACTTTCTACAAAAATAACGATGAGGTAGCTATGAAGAATATGTCTAAGTTATTGGCCGGTTTCTCCTTCGCACTTCCAGTCTTGTTTCTACTATTGAGTAAAACAGGTACCGCCGATACGATGGATAAGCTGAAGGCTTCAGAGAATACAAGAATCGCAACGCTAGCTGGCGGTTGTTTCTGGTGTACAGAATCGGATTTAGAGCAACTGCCCGGCGTAATCGATGTTGTATCAGGTTATTCAGGTGGTCATATTGAAAACCCGACTTACCGCCAAGTCTCTTCTGGTAAATCTGGTCATATTGAAGTGATTGAGGTGAAGTACGATCCTGCTGTTGTGAACTACGAACAAGTGCTGGATTACTTCTTCCGTCATATCGACCCTACCGACGATAAAGGTTCATTTGTTGACCGTGGTCCTCAATACCGTCCGGCGATCTTCTATCATAATGCGGAGCAAAAGCAGATTGCTAAGCAGTTTATGATGGAAATCGACAAGGCGATGATCTATCCAAAACCGTTGAAAACAGAGCTGATCGAGTTTGAAAAGTTTTACCCTGCGGAGTCGTATCATCAGGATTACTACAAGAAGAGTAGCCTGAAGTACAAATACTACCGCTACGCATCAGGTCGCGATAAATATCTCGACGAAGTATTTGGTGAAGATCGAAAAGAAAGCCCTAAAACACTTCGACAGTTGATTGAAGAAAAAAAGCTGCTTTCGAAAGTGAAAGTGTACAGTAAGCCTGCTCAGTCTGAAATCAAATCAAACTTAACAGAGCTACAGTATTACGTGACGCAAGAAGAAGGCACGGAGCGTCCGTTTGATAATGAATACTGGGACAACAAAGAAGCGGGAATTTATGTGGATATTGTGACCGGTGAACCGCTATTTTCTTCTACTGATAAATACAAATCTGGCACAGGTTGGCCAAGCTTTACTCGACCAATTAACCCGGGTTACATCGTGGAGAAAACCGATTATAAACTACTCTACCCTAGAACGGAGATCCGCAGTAAGTTTGGTGATTCACACCTAGGTCATGTGTTTAAAGATGGTCCGAAGCCGACGGGATTACGCTATTGCATGAACTCTGCTGCGATGAAATTTGTACCTGTGAACAAGATGGCGAGTTTAGGCTACGGCGATTACCTGTACCTATTTGATAAGTAGTTTTAACCAAATTAGGAGTGAACATTCAGCGCGATGAAAGGTTTTAAATCCAACCTTCCCATGAAAGTCTGTCCGGTCTGTCAGCGCCCATTTTCTTGGAGAAAGAAGTGGGCGCGAAATTGGGAGGAAATCGTTTATTGTTCTGAGCGTTGCCGAAGAAATAAATCAACGAAAACGTAGGTCACTCCGACCCTATCTGGAGTATGTTATTTCATTTGTATTAACGTTTGTACGCGTTCTCTTACCAAGGTAATAACGTCCCATCATAAGCCCAAAACGCCCCGCTATCTTGCGGGGTTGCTTTTTCTATCAAGCCTAATAAATCCTTAGCAACTCGCTCTGGCGTGAACAGCTTTCCCTCTGGCACATTGGTTTGAAAAGGTGCCGACAAAGCGGTATCTGTGGTGCCAGGGTGAAGTGAAAGCACCGTGCCATGTTTGACCACTCTTTGCCATTCGATCGACATGGTTTTTAGGAACATGTTTAATGCGGCTTTCGATGCTCGATAGCTGTACCAACCACCTAACTGATTATCGCTAATGCTGCCAACTTTGGCCGAAATGGTCGCAAACTTGGGTGCAGTACTGCGCTTTAGCTTGGGCGTGAAGTATTTCGCCAACAGCAAACTTGGCAAAGTATTAACCGTGATGGTTTGCTGAAAGAAGTCTGCGTCGAGCGAGCTAAGATTCTTCTCAGGACCTTTCTCTTGGGTGTGCAACATACCAACACAGTTCACCAACCAATCGACGTGTTCAATCTGCTCACTGAACGCTTTTACCTGCTCGTCTTGCGCTACATCCACTTGATGCCAAACGACATTTGGGTGTTGCCAATCTGGTTGCTGCTTACGATAAGTGGCATGCACGCGAGCTTGAGGAAACCGAGCTGCGGCTTCTCTCACCATCGCCAAACCAATTCCACCATTGCCACCGACGATGAGTATTTCCATCACAAGTTCTCCACGTTTTCTATGTAGTGCTCTGCGGTATCAAGAATCGCTTGGCGTTGTTGTTCTTCCATGTTGTCCCAAGAGCGGAAAATCATCCCGATTCGTGGATTGGCTGCGAGGCGCTTGTCGTGTTTGTTCATAAAGCGCCAATAAAGGCTGTTAAACGGACACGATCCTTCCCCACTCCTCGCCTTATTGTCGTAATGGCAACCCTTACAGTAGTCGCTCATTTTGTTGATGTAAGAACCACTCGCCGCGTAAGGTTTGGTGCCAACAATGCCGCCATCCGCAAACAATGCCATGCCACGTGTGTTCGGCATTTCGACCCATTCAATCGCATCAACATAGATACCGAGATACCACTCATCCACTTGATCTGGGTCGATCTCGGTTAGCAAGCAAAAGTTACCAGTGACCATCAATCGTTGGATGTGGTGTGCGTAGGCGTAATCGAGGGACTGCCCAATCGCATTGCGCATACAAGCCATTTTAGTTTCACCATTCCAGAAGAAATCTGGCAGCTTTCTTTCTGCGCCCAATTCGTTGTTTTTCGGGTAATGAGGCATGTTCGCCCAATAGACCCCTCGAATGTACTCTCGCCATCCTAAGATTTGGCGAATAAACCCTTCAACTTGAGAAATGTCGATGTCCGCGTTGGAATGAAATGCCTTGAGTGAAGCATCAATGACTTCTCTCGGGTGCAGTAATTTGCTGTTAAGCGAGAATGAAATTCGGCTGTGATACAAGCTCCACTTAGCGTCGTGCTGGCCTGTCATGGCATCTTGAAAACGTCCGAATAACGGCAGACAGACTTGGCAGAAATGCGCGAGTAAAGAGAGGCTTTGCGCGCGATTAATCGGCCACAACAAGTCCCCTTCGAGATTTCCGATGGTTTTGATGTCATGTCGTGCCAGCCGCTCAATAATGCCGTGGATGTCAGTACTGAACATCAAAGGTTGTGGCAGTTGTTCAATGTCTTTGGCTTTGAGCTTGTTACGATTATTGGCATCGTAATTCCATTTTCCGCCGACGGGCTTTCCGTCTTGCATCAAGATGTCGAAGCGCTTGCGCATACGGCGGTAAAAGTGCTCCATCATGATGTGTTTACCTTGAGGAAACTGCGATTCTATTTCCTCAAACGGCAACAAAAAATGTTCCGAGTCGACACAACGCGTCACGACCCCATCAAGCTTTAGTTTGGCTAACTGCTCCAGAAGACGGTATTCGTCCGGGCGTTGATATTCAAACTTACTTGCACCAACTTCACTCGCGTAGTGTTGCAAGACTTGCTCAAGATCGTCGAAGGATTGTGTGTCATCCAACGTGAGGTGCAGAACTTGGTGACCTTCACTCTGACGCTCTTTCGCAAACTGTTCCATTGCGGAAAAGAACGCACACACTTTCTGAATATGATGCGTGACGTAAGTATTCTCTTGCTTGAGCTCCGCAATCAGGTAAAGCACTTGCTCATCCGGTTGCTGAAACCAAGAGTGCTCACTGTTAAGTTGATCGCCCAAGATCAATCGTACGGTTTCAAATTGCATTACGGTTTCTCCGATGACGAAGCTTTGTCACTGCTGCCCATCACAATCGGCCAATCGACCATGTCTACACTATCCAAATGCGCGCCAGAACAACGACCTTGCCACCTATCGATGAACTCCATGTGCGGGTCGTACATTTCGGTTTGCTTTTCGAGGTTGAATTGTCGTGAACCACGCGGATCAGCACCAACGCCTGCTAAGTATTGCCAATTTCCCCAGTTTGATGCCACATCGTAATCGACCAGTTGTGACTCAAAGTACGCCGCGCCATAACGCCAATCGAGGCCAAGCTCATGCACCAAACAACTGGCAACTAACTGTCTGCCACGATTCGACATATAACCCGTTTCATTAAGTTGGTGCATACACGCATTGACGATAGGAAATGGCGTTTCACCTTTCTTCCATTGTTGAAAACGGTGCGCGTAAAAGCTGGTGAGTGGTGCTCGATTTTGGATGCCACCGAATCGGAAGAGCTGTCGCTTGTGTCGACGGGCATACCAATAAAAGTATTCACGCCAAAGCAGTTCGAAGTAAATCCAGTAGGTTGAATCATTTGCACCATTCTCCGCTTCATAACGTTTCAACATGGCATAAATAGTTTTCGGAGAAACGCACCCATGAGCTAACCAAGGAGAGAACTTGGTGGAGTAATCCATGCCATCTAAACCGTTGCGTGTTTGTTTGTATTCACTGGCTAGTGTGGAAGCAAAATACTGGCGACAATGTTCAAGCCCGCGGCTTTCTCCACCATGAAACGCAGCTTTTGCGTCAAAGTAATATGCAGTAACGGAAGGAAGATTCACACCTAAAGGAATTGGAGGTAACGAACGGATACTCTCGTGGGGCCGAGAGATGTCTAAACCTTCAACTTGCTTTCTAAACTGCGTGAAAGTGGTAGGCAGATTGCTCAAGTCAAATGGCAGTTGTTCTTCCCTTAACAGGGTCCGGATTGCTTGCTGTTTTATTTTTACATGAGAAGCGCCTTCAGCTACGCGATCTAACGCTTGTTGCTCATCCGAACCGGGAAAGGCGTCAGCATATATATGTGTGACGCCGAAGCGATTAACAGCATACTTGATTGCTTGATCGGGCGTTAGTTCAACCGCCCATAATCGCTGACCAAGGTGATTCAAAGATTGATTGAGTTCACTAAGCGATGCGTCGAGAAACTGCAATTTCGCACGCCCGAAAGAGGCTTCCTGCGCAAAGTGATGCAAGTAAGGCGTCATTGAAGGGTAGCAATACAAGCAAATTAACTCGTCCATTTCTACACTGGCGCTTTTCAACAGTGGGTTGTCGTGCAATCGCAAGTCGTTCGTGAACCAATAAAGTCCTATTTTCTTTTTCAATTCGCACCCTCAGATGTTAATTCTTCGTCTACGAGTTCTTTTCACGGAGACCCTGACGTTAAGCCTTTTGATTTACTTGCTTTTATACGAAAACGAGAGTTTGACGATCATTAGGTTACTAACGTTCACACGGAATCCATTTGCTGGATATCTCAAACACGCAATACCACCAAATGCCTGTACATGTTTCATACTGATATTTTATAAAATTTGAATCCAACGGTATTGATCACGATCTTAATCACTCATTTTCTATATAAACCATGCAAAAGTGATAAAAATTAAAGCGACATTAGTTAATATCCGTTAATCTAAGCCCAATCCCATTTTGCTAGTACCATCGCAGAAATGACCGACGAGTTTAAGAAATCAACCGCTAATTTAAAAAAAGCGGTCCCACTGATGATCAAAAACCATGTTGCTGCCACGCCAGCCAACTACGCGCTTTGGTATACCTACGTTGACAAGACCATTCCAGAACTCAACTTTGAGTTAGACACGGTGTTAGAAAACTACGGTATTTGCCCGCCAGCAACCAATAAACAGCTTTACAACAACTATGTGGCCAGCAAAGCAGAAACCAGCCTTGAAGATCTTAGAACCAATGTAGAAGTTCTGCTACATGAAGTATCCAGTTCAATGAGCGATACAATTTCAGATACTTCCTCCTTTTCTGAGATGGTAGACAAAAGCTTTAATAAACTGGAAAAAGTTGAGGACAATAGCCTAAGCATTGAAGAAGTGATGGTAGTGATTCGTCAACTTGTCGCAGAGTCACACGAAATTCGTCACTCAACAAAGTTTTTGAATAGCCAATTGACTAACGCGAGTGAAGAAATTTCTCGCCTCAAAAACCAACTGGCTGAAGTACAGCAAGATGCGTTGTTCGATGGTTTGTCAAACCTATACAACCGCCGAGCATTTGACAAAGATCTCTCTTCACTTATTGCATCAAATCAGGCAATGACCTTGATCATGCTTGATATCGATCATTTCAAATCATTTAACGACAATTACGGGCACCTTTTTGGCGATACAGTATTAAAAGCCATTGCCCGCCGGCTACAACAAAGCTGTCGAGATGGGATATGTGCGTACCGTTTTGGTGGTGAAGAATTCGCGTTAATTGTACCTAACAAATCTCTGCGAATTGCTCGCCAATATGCAGACACACTACGCCGGATGATAGAAAAACTGCGTATCAGAGATAAGCGCTCAGGCACACAAGTTCACAGCATTACCGCTTCTTTTGGGGTAGCAGAATTTGAGCCGGGTGATACGCCTGAAGCCTTAATCAATAAAGCCGATAAACAGCTTTATGAAGCAAAACAACTCGGTCGTAACCGCGTGATGCCAATTTAAATAAACTGACTAAGCGAAAACGACTTTTATGATGAAAAAGAAAACCCCGCGACGTAAAGTGCGGGGGTTTTGTATCCAATCATGAGTATCTTAATCGACGCTGTAGCAGTAACTTAGAATGTAGTCGTCACCATTTTTTGCGGTATATTCTTTATCTTCACTGCATGCCATCGGCTTACCTTTTTTGTCGCCTTTGATTAGACTTATCCAATGGCGCATCGCGGTTGGTGCATTGCCAGTTAGTTCAGGATGAAACGTCGTGCGAGTTTCCAATTGAATATCATCAATGTCCACTAATTCCACGCAACCAGTGCCTTTATGACAGCCAAACAGCACTTCTACATGATTGCCCGAATCATCTTTGAACAAAATAGACTTTGGATCTTCCTTTTCACCAGTGTACGCCACGAAGTGTTTTGGGCTTTTCAGGCCGCTGTGTGTACCGTCTTTGAAATAAGC
>NZ_JAWOVM010000012.1:0-87786 GCF_033339895.1 Vibrio sp. 1751 | reverse complement strand
AGAAACGCCTTGTAAATTAGAAGATACTAATTTGACGAGAGCCCTTTAAAAATGGGAACTTTCATGCGATTGCCCTGCCACCTTAGCTTTAAACTCAGGAGAGTGGTTTCTACGTTTTCTAGTCATAATCTGTCCCTGTATTGTTGGGTACTATCAAAACAGATCGACCACTTAAAGTCATGTCCGAAAATTGGGGGCCACTTCTATTTGTGTTCTTCTACAAATTCGTACTCTTTATCTTCCAAACATTCTTTTACCGCATTAAGGTATTTATGAATCACTATCTGCTCATCAAACTCACGTTCAATCTTCAAGCGACTTTGACGCCCCATCTCTAAGCGTTGCTCATGAGTCATTTGAATCATTAATTCCAATTTTTCAGCCAAGCTATCTGTACTGCGTAACTCACACAGGTAGCCATTTATTCCATCGTCAACAGTTTCGCGGCAGCCAACATTATCTGTAGTTACAATAGCTTTGCCCATAGCTCCGGCTTCAAGCAACGACTTAGGAACGCCTTCGCGATAGAAAGATGGCAATACCATACAATCTACTTTCGCGATGTCCTCTTCAACGCAATCAGATACGCCAAGGTAATTCACAATACCCTCATCAACCCATGCTTGCATTTCAGATTCTGTGACAGCTGACGGATTATTTACTCCAACAAAACCGAGTAGTTGAAACTCAACACCGTCGCCATACTTAGCTTTAAGTGTTCTTGCCGCGTCGACGTAATGCCCAATACCTTTGTCGTAGAGCATACGAGCAATTAATAAAAACCGGACAACGCCATCATCAGCCGCTGACTGAAGAGTAAACCGAGTTAAATCGACACCAGAGCCTGGTAACCTATCGGTAATCGAAACATCTGCAAGTTTGTTATCTAAAAATAACTTCCTGTCATCTTCATTTTGGAAGAAGATCTTATCGGCTTTGCGTTGACTAACCTTGTAAAGAAAACGAGCTAACTTGGCAGTGATAGATTCATTAATGAAAACCATACCCAAACCAGCAATATTGTTCACGGAGTTAGACCCGACAAAATGCCCAGCTAACGTACTGTAGATGTTGTTCTTAGGAGTGAAGTTAAGTACCACATCAGGTTTAACACTCTTAAACACTTTGATAAAGGAGAAAAATGTACCAATATCTTTAATTGGATTTGTCCCACCTTGGTCAATGTCGATATGACAGAATTCGGCTCCTAATGCTTCGAGCTTTGATGAATAATCGTCTTTAGGAGCTATTGCGAAAACCTTATAACCAGCATCTAATAATGCGGTTATTGTGTTTCTTCTGAAATTATATAAATACCAACTTGTATTCGCTGAAATCGCAACTGTTTTCATCTAACAACCTAAACCTTATAAAACTCGCAATACCAATCGACTAAGGCTTGAACACCTTGTTTAAGACCAACTTGAGGTTTGTAGCCAGTCGCTTCGAATAGGTCAGACGTATCTGCGTAAGTCTTGTAAACATCGCCGGGCTGCATTTCGCGGAAGTTCTTCTTAGCTTCAATACCAAGAGCTGATTCGATTTCCGTGATAAAGTCCATAAGGTTAACAGGACTACCGTGACCGATATTGTAAACAGAATATGGAGCAGAGCTAGAAGCTGGTGTACCAGACTCAACGGTCCAATCATTATTTTTTTGAGGGATTACTTCAGAAATACGTACGATACCTTCTACAATATCGTCAATGTAAGTGAAATCTCGCCACATATCGCCATTGTTGTTTATATCGATTGTGTCACCCTCTAATATCCTCTTAGTGAAAATAAAAGGAGCCATATCCGGACGTCCCCATGGGCCATAAACGGTGAAGAAACGTAGCCCTGTAGTAGGCAAGTCATACAAATGCGAGTATGAGTGCGCCATTAACTCATTTGACTTTTTCGTCGCTGCATACAAAGAAACTGGGTGGTCAACCGTATCACTTGTTTCAAAAGGTGTTTTTTGATTCAAGCCATAAACAGAAGATGACGATGCGTAAACTAAGTGCTTAACTTTTGAATGTCGGCAACCCTCTAGGATGTTTAGGTGACCAACTAAGTTAGAATCCGCGTAAGCCATCGGGTTTTCTATAGAGTATCTCACACCTGCTTGAGCTGCTAAGTGAATGACACAATCAAACTGGTTGTTAGCAAAGAAATCAGCCACAGCTTGTCGATCCGAGAGATCCAGCTTTAAAAACTCGAATCGTTCACAATTGTTGATCGTCAGTAGTCGAGCTTCTTTAAGATTAACATCATAGTAGTCATTAATATTATCTACACCAACAACACTCGCACCTTTGCCCAAAAGTACTTCAATGGTTCTAGCACCAATAAAACCCGCAGCGCCAGTTACTAAATATTTCATTTATTAAATTCCTTCCAATAACTACCTAATAAGACATCTGCATCTTTACTTGAAAGTGGCTCCCAACCACTACCATGACAAAACGTTAGTTCACCAAAATAAACCTTTCCATCAACGTTATACATATCAACTCGAACATATTTAAAAGGTTTCGCTAATTTTTTTGCTAATGAAATCAATTCGGGCATATTAATGGGAAACTCATAGGAATCAGCAATTGATTCATATTTTGGCTGTATAGCAAAACTTAACTTTTCTAAAGATTCCAAATACAGTGATCTTTTATGATTACTAAATCGGTCACTATCAACCTGAATTATTACTTTTTCCTGGTTACTATCGTCCCCTTGAAAAATGTGCAATTTGTAATCAGATGGCAGAGAACCATCTTTATGCATTAATAATTCTTCCATGAGTACTTGCGGCGTTTCAAGATCATAGAAGTTTTCATCAATCTTTTTTCCTATTTTTATTTTCAGGTAACGATTGAACTGTGATGATAATGCGTTTAGATCTGTTAACTTTGATTTATCGAGTACTACCTTAACATTCTCACCACCACCTCCATTACTCGTTTTGATAACAAACTTATTAGGTGCGTTGTGAAAGAAGTCAGGTGTTACATGAGTCGTTTTCGAGATCAAAGGGATTAAGTACTCTTCCCCGATGGTTTCTTTGACATATTCTCTCACTGTGTACTTGTCTACATAACAAGAAAACTTTAATGATTCTTTATCAAGCTTTCGAGCAAATATTTTTTCTGAGAATGTATCAGGATATATAAAATCTGGGTAATACTTATGGACCATAATAAACCTAGCTTTATTATAAAACCTTGGAGTAATAACAGCCCTAAGGACATCCCTAGTTATATTTTTTAATTGTTTCTTTAGAGTCATAACCTACACTACCCATACAAATTTTCCCGCTAATAAATAACACCGATGATTTTCTCTCTCATATTTTTTATGCTAAACCTTTCTCGAGTTTTATAAGGGTTAACCGTATAATTTTCCAATTCGAGAATAGTATTATTTATTGCATCTATAAAATATTCGATTTTTGCTTCATCAATAATGACACCTTCCGTAACATCAGTTATTATCTCCGAAACTCCTGGGGCATTAGTTGCAATAGCAGGCACCCCGTAAGCAAGTGACTCAATTAGTACTGTTGGTAAAGCTTCACTAGACCTTAATCTAATACATTCATTACCTAAGCTCATAGTTCCATCTAGGACAGAAGAAAAAAGAAACACATCAGAGATATTATAATAATAACTTGTATCAGTAACCCAACCGTGAAACTGGACGACAATGTTTTCAGGCAAATTATTTACTTGATTACCAATATATTCTCTATAATCAGAAGAATAACTCCCTAGATAATCACCAACTACATTCAATTTTATAGGTATTTCATTATTTTCCAATTTACATAACGCATCTAAAATCACATGCAATCCTTTATGAGGAACTAACATACCTACATATAGGAAATTTAACGTTTTTACATCGCTACCCTTGCTTTTATGAACTTCTTCAAAGTCAAATCCATTGTAGACGACAACTGCATCCTTTTTAACATCCTGAATTGAGCGCTTTATATAATTAGAGGGAACAATAATTTCATCAGGGATAGAAACTGTTAATTTTTTAAGAAGTCGACTGTAATTGATTGGACCGTGTAAATGCCAAACTAACTTCACATTGGTTAATTTGAGAAAAAGCCCACATAAAATTAGCCCCCTAGGATCGTACGTGTACACTATTTCAGGTTTATTTTTTAGCACTTCAATTAAAAAAAACACATTTAAGAACAGAATAGTAAATAACGCATTTATCTTATACGTTAATCCATTTTTACTATCTGAATCTGATGTCCCTTTACCAAATAATTCTGATAAGTTTTTTTCTAAAGGAATAATTTTACAGGAAGATTTTTTCTTATGTTCTTCAACGTGTTGTGATTTCCTTTCCCTAACATAGACCAATACCTTATATCTATTGGCTATGATATCAATCACATTATGTGTTACTTTTTGAGCACCAGCAATATTCCCTGCGTAAGGATCAAAAATCAGAGCTTTTTTCAAAGTCCACTCCTAAAAGTCACTAGGTGTAATAATAGATCACATAGATAGTCTATATAACATTTAAAATATAATTCTTAATTAAATTACGGAATTTCCAAAGTATGTTTATCCATACCCTTTAATATTTCTTTTAACTAATATAAGAAAAACTGAAGTCTCTATTAAGTTAGATATTAATATAAAAAATGCCAATAATACAACATCTACGCCATTAAATAAGTATCCCATTAAACTAAGCATGAGCAATAAAAAGAACTTCACCCCTCTAACTTTTTTCTGTATCTTCAGTTCACCATCAAATAATAGAACCGAAGAAAACACTGAAGATAATAAAATAAAAACCAAACTAAAAACACGTAATATTAGTAGAACTTGTATCTGCTCTAAGGATATATCCCATTTAAATAATGATATAATCAATTTTGTGACTAGTTCAGAAAATAATACAGATAATAAGCAAAACAAAACTGCTGTCACTAACGACACCTTCCTGACAGTTTGTAGTGTTCGTTTTGGATCCTTATCAAACTTTCTCTTTAAGTCACCGGCAGTCGCATAAAAAATGGAAGCAAAAGTAACTTGTAAAGCAGTAACAACATAAGCGATACTACCAAAAAACGTAACCTCGCCACCGGTTCCAAAATAACTTAGAAATAACACAGGATAAGAACTAGCTATTGTTAATAAAAAAGCTTCGATGCCTAAGTCTTTTGAAGATAAAAATAGCTTCTTTATGTTTGAATAGTATAAGCGCCTTTTACTAGAATGTTTTATAATATAAAATAAATCAATCGTAAAAAATGGTATAGAGAAGCTAACAAAATACAATAAAAGTAAACTATTATAGTCTAATATTAACCACTTAGTTTCATAAATAATTACAACAGCAAACGTAATAAAAAACTTAACTGCTTTATTAAGAAGAATATAACGATGGTTGTTCAGTCTTGTATACAGACCGAAAACCAAGTCTGAAATAGCTTCAAAGACCTTAGATGCCAAAATAATAGATAGTAGTAGGATATCAAAGTCATAAACTGCTAAAACAATAGAAAAGCTTAAAAAAGAAGCCAGTGAATTAAATAAGCTTCGCAAGATAAGATATTCGTAGTTATTGTACCTTACTTCTACATCTATTGAAGCAAGTCGGCGAAGGTCAAGGTTAAGTAGAACAAAAATTGGTGCTGAGACAGATAAAATCGTTAAGTATGAGTCTACACTTGATAGATTAAAAGATCTATTAAAAATAGTTAACCAAAGAAAATTTGACAATAATGATAGTATATTTCCTGAGAAACTATATATTACATTCATATAATTTACTTCACTTCAGTTTTAGTCGCAAATCAATTTTCAAGAAAAAAGCATATAGTAAAAAAAACATTAATAATGACTGGACACTGAACACCAGTTTAGAGCTAAGAAAAGTTTGACTCAAAACCATAAATGATATGTAAATATTAATTACCCCCCTATTAACACACCATGTTTGTAATATCAAAGAGATCATAACTAAAAATGACGCATACAACACTCCGAAAAAACCGAAATTTAAAAACACTTCTGTAGATATATTAACTGGGAACCCTACATTGAACCTTCCGAATATTTCCTGTGCGACTAAACCATCAATCATCACTGGTTTTAGTTCACCAATAAGCTCTCTGGGAATGAAAGAAAATATAGGCATGGTTATAGTTCTTAAATAAAATTCATCATTAATATGACCTATATTTGAAAAAATAACCTCATCTCTCATTTGCGCTTGATAGTCCGATAATGAAGATGAGTCAGAACTACTGTAGATGCTACTCCAATCTAATGTGTCAGCATTTCGCCTAAGTGCTCCAAGTACTGAAAATGAGGATATTATAATTAATCCGATTATAAAAACTCTAAAAGTAGGTAGCTTTTTTGTATCGTAAATGTAAGCTATTATGTTCGCTAAAATAGCATAGATAAGGAATCCTCTACTGCCTGTAGTTAAATAACTGAGTAATCCACTTAATAATAAAACCCCCACCCATAACCTAACGCTATATAATCTAAGTAAGGGTGATATGAATAATATAAAGTTAATTAGCATAAATAGAAAATAGGGAAACCTATTATCAGAATAGAATAAAGAGTTTGATCGCCTCAGCAAATAGAATAATGGGTTAAATCCAGAACTTACCAAGAAATATACAGTTATTACAGCCAAGGCAGCAAGACTAAAGTAACTTAAGTATTTAGAAAAATAAAATATATTTTCGTGTTTTATCAAAGAACTTTTTTGAGTTACAAAAATAGCTTCTTTAATTACAATCTCCGATATAAACAAAATAAAAACAAAAGCTAACGTGAATAATTGATAATTAATTACCGCATCAAAGTTGACATCATTAGTATAGATAAAACTTCGCTCTGGATTTAGAGAAGAAGTAGTAAAGTATGAATATATTGTGACTTTTGGTATCTCATACAATACAATTGACAGGGAAATGAACAAGCTAGGAGATAATAAACTTAATCTATCAAAAATAATTAAAAACGCTAACGGTGTAAAGATCAAGAACCAGAATGCTATGATCATTGAACTACTTTCAAATGTACGTTCAGAATATAATAAAAGATTAAGTACAGACAAAAGTAAAGAGCCTAAAAAAGTAGTTATAGAAATCAGCTTAATATTATTCATTAATAAAACGCTCTAAATCTTCTACTATTTTTTTGTGTGATTTACCTTCTAACTCATTATCAATTAGTGTTCTACGACGCTCTGCTTTATTATGTTCAAACCTTGATATTAATCCTTTCACTCCATGTTCTGCTGCAAAAGCTAAATCATCAAAACTATAGAAAGCTATATCTTCATAGTGCTTATTCCAACTATACCCCAGTTCACCTTTGGTTAATTTTCTATCCCCAAAATAAAAAACTGTAGGTACATTGCAAACAATTGCATCATTACCCACATTGCCAACAGTACCGACAGCGTTAGCCCCAACAAAATTTACATCGACATATTTTAAATAATCAACAATATTACCTTCAAAATCGATTAAGCTATCGAAATATTTACTGTTTGATAAATCATGTTTACCGTTAGGCCTATGCTTAATAATTATTTCAGCTTGAGAATCAATTAGGTTTACAGCAGAAATAATATCATCAACAAACTTTGTCATTTCAGCATTCGTGCCATATGTTAATATAATACCAACTTTATACGACTTATTATCTGTTTTATTTTGGTCTTTACTTCCCACAAGATTAATTAATACATCATAAAATGGACGACCAACAGGAATATTCACTGTAGTTTGTCGACTGTCCTCATTCCAATGATCAACCACACTACTTGATAATAAATAATTTCTAGAAAGAAACTTATGACTATTATGATCAAACAAGCTAAATTCAGTTGCATGAGGAAGCAGTGATACTTTAGAGTTCTTCATGCTGGAAATATATACTAATCCATCAGCATTACCACCACGAAATAATACACATGACTTGTCGTATGAGCTGTTGTATTGCTCCACCAAATTAACTAGTAACAAAGTCCTTATATTATGTATAAGTAAATCAAATAATTTAGAGTTATACTTAAACTCAGGAAGTGCATAACCGGTTTCAACAGAAATCGAATTTACGATGCTGTTAATTCTAGCCTTATAACAAAATGTAATTTTAAATACATCTTTAATTAAACTGTATTGAATCGGCCATTCTTTAGAAAAAACTGGAAAAACACTCACTCCTTGTATTTTTTTTCTCAAAGATAAATTAGGATTAATTATAACCATACCTTTATCACGCAACATGGAAATAATTGGCTCATCAACAGTAGAAATATTACTTGCAAGAGACATCCAAAATAAATCAACTTTCTTTTTTGGTCTCGGCCTAAAAATTAGACTATAAAGAAAACCAATCAATAAGACTCCAATAAACCCAACAAGCATTAATAATGATTTAAATGTATCACGTTTTAACTTTCTAGAAATACTGAAATCTACGAAATTTTCTCGTCTTACAAGATTTATATCCACATCAACAAATTCATTTATTGAATCTTTGACAAACCTTGCCAAGTCCATATTATTTTTAGTAACTTCTATTCTGACATTTTTATATTTATTTTCTTGTATATCTTTTAATATATTCTCAACGATTGTACTGTAATCAGTCAATTTTAACCCAACAGTTGTCATCCTATTTAGCTGACTAAAAATTGTTTTTTTTACTTTGCCTTCGTTGTCATTTGAAAGAACTCTTTCATTTAATTCTGTTATACGATAGGAATGATTTTGCTTTTGCTTCGGCGTCCCTAAGTACTCATTAAATGAATTTTTGCCATAGAAACCATCAGATATAATTAATATTTCACCTAACTTCATGTCCTGCTTCACTTATATTTCTCAGAGTATTTTAAATCTCTTATGTTTTACTTTTTCTTAATCGACTTATATTCTGAATCATTACCTAATATTATTCTGTACAATTTGATATATTACGATTCTGAAATTAACTTAATTACATGATTTAGGTCTTCTGGGGTATCTACTGCTACAGATCCCGCTTCAACCTCAACCATGTCAACTGGGTAGTCTGATTCTAGAAAACGTAATATCTCAATGTCTTCGACTTGTTCATGACGTGCCTTCACTTTGTTACTGTAATAAAACGCCAGTTGCTCTTTAGAAAAAGCGTAAATACACACCTGCTTGTAACCAAACTTGTATTCTCCGGTTTTAGTCTGAGGAATGCCTGCTCGACTCATGTATAGCAACTTACCGGAATGACTAAATGTCACTTTAGGCACAGTAAAAGATCGAAACTCTTGCTCTGAAGTGATGGCACACATAGCGTTGGTAACATTCCCAGTATTCAAAAATGAATCTATTACGGTATTTATGTCATCTGGATTAATGAGAGGCTCGTCACCTTGCACGTTGACAATAAAGTCGCAATCTAGCTGCAAGTTCGCTTCAGCTAGACGGTCTGTTCCTGTCAGACACTCGGAACTTGTCATTACTACCTGCCCACCAAAGCTTTTAACTACACGTTGGATACCCTCATCATCTGTTGCTACGTATACCTTTTCTTCGCCTACCGCTAGGCTGCAGCGCTCCCACACGTGTTGTATCATTGGTTTACCGCAAATATCAGCAAGTGGCTTTCCTGGGAATCGGCTTGACTTATATCGTGCTGGAATGACGACAGCAAAAGTTTTTTCATGGCTCATGATTAGAATCTCACAGTTGAAAAGTCATCGATAAAAAAGTGTTGACGCAATTTGCATTGCTCAAACATTTTTTCTTTTACATTGGAATAAGGAGCGTAAAATACAAAGTCGATATTATTCTGTTGTGCTGAAAGCATGTCTGATTCAGCATCACCAAACATGACCGCATTCGTGTTTTGTTCTTGTTCAAGAATAAGTCGGATAAGCTCAGATTTTGGCGTTGGAGAGCCAAACACACCATCAAAGTAAACATCCAGTCCTCTCTGGACAAAAACATCTCTTAGCTCACTTTGCTCAGAGCCGCTCGCAACATACCGTTTGCCTTTACACTGCTCAAGAAATGCCATAAAGCTAGGTGTCAGCTCTGCTGTTAAATATAAGGTGCGACACTGTTTGGAGAAGTCTGCCAAAATCAATTGCTCAAGCTCACTTCTTTGCTCTTCTTCAATATCGAGGATGCTATCGAGAAAATGTACAACATGGTGAAAGCGAGACTTACCAAAGTTATGACGAAAATAATCGACACATTCAGCGATGAGATCTTGATCTGAAAAATGCGCCTCCAGCGCATTTTTCATAGCTTCGATTTTCAATTGATTAGAATCTAAAATAACTCCATCACAATCAAAGATATATACCTCATATTTACTTAACAGGAGCATAAACAGAGCCTTTAGCAATAGGGTAGCTAGTAGGGGTCAAAGATGTGATTTCTAGACTTTTCTCATGAGCATGGTAAAGATTCAATATATCTACCATCTCTTGTTGGCGAACGTCGTCTTGAGCGTAACCATCGAAACCCACCACCGAAATAGCATTCACTTTTGACTCTAGCAAAACACCAAGAATATATGCCGTTGTTATGTCATATGGCGTTGTCGTATAAGTAGCCCGAGTTTTAAACGTCTCTTTTTCGACCTCTAACCCGTAATCAATCAAACTTGCACCCTCACCCTCTAACTCAGAGAGCTCTGCATCTGTAAAACGACACTTGGGCAAGATGATTGGTTTCTGTAGACCTTTGTAAACTTTTGACTCTGACAAAAATTTTGAGTTGTGGGAAATTACGTAATAATCAATCAACTCAGGGGCAATATGCGCAGTTGTATTGATCGAGATAACAACAGGTTGAGTGTTTTTAATGTACATTTCTACCGCTGATGCGTATTTCTCTGTATTTGGAGCGTTAGCAATGATAAGTACATCTTTGCCATCAAAGAGACCTTGTACGTCTTGGCTTCCGGTTACTTCTGCTTTATTGTCAGAGAAACTCAGTGCAGTATCGAGTACAACGCCGTTGTAAGATGTTGTACCTTCTAGCTTGCTGAGGTAGTCAATCGCACCAATGATTTCGTCTGTCCCATAGTGGGTGCTAGACAACAGGTTTTGAATGTAAGTTGGGTGTACATCATTTTGAGCACCTAGGAAGTAAAGTAAGTTGCTGCCCCAGCCGTACTCTTTTTGCATCGATTCAAAATGGCGGATAACCAACTCATAGATTGGCTTTGGTTGATACTTAGAGTCGCCTTTATCTAGGTAAGCCAGTAGACTCTCAGTTTGGGTGTTGCCTGCGCCGCGTCCCATACCTGTCACTGTCGTATCTAGCCAGGAAACGCCGGCTTCCATTGCTGAAAGGGTGTTATCCAAACCTTTACCCATATTGTTGTGAGTATGGATACCCATAGGACCCACCCAATGAGTACGAAGCGCTGATACGATACGTCGCACTTCCTGTCCATCCATGTTGCCCAGTGAGTCAGCAAAGTAAAGGACATCTAAACCTTCCCAGCTTGCTGCTTGACGGGCTTTGTCTGCAATCAAGTCGTCGGGTTTACCACCGGCTTGCATTAGGTTGAAGCCTACGATGTAGCCCAGTTTTTTAAGGTGCGTGACGATAGGTGCTGAGAACTCAACTTCATTGAAGTGTGCGGCAACACGAACTAAGTCAACTTTACTGTTAGCCGACGGAACGAAGAGTGCATCAATCGCTTCTTCGATTGCCATACCGGACTCTAGGATAGTTTTGGCATCGACCATTACACCGTAAGTTGGGCCTTCAGGCAAGCTCAAGGTATTGATGAAGTCTTCAGTCGTGTAAGCGAATGCGCCTAAGAAACCCGATTTAGCAAAATTGCGCAAACCGAGCTCAACGTAGTCGATATTCGCCCTTGCTACGCCGTTGAGGTATTGAGTAACGACTTCTGGGTCGAAGTCCCAGTTATTATAATAGCCACCATCCCGAAGGGTACAGTCTAATATTGAGAAGTTCATAGATATTTCTCTTATGATTATTTTAATTTTTAACCTCAGTCAAAACAAACAACTGAGACGCTTTTTATTCATTTTGAGACGGTCAGTTTTCACTAACTATCTGTAATTACTTGATTTGTCCTATTTTAGCTACCCCGCCCCAATAGGCTTTTTTTTATTAACATCTACTTGGACGTAAACTGCAGCGCTAAAGTATCAAGTATCTTATTGAACCAAGAGGAAATGCGCCAAATGTGGCTAATTACCGAAAAATAGCATGCAAACAAAATCAAGAAAGCAATAAACATTATTGATTCACTAACGCCAACAAAATCAGCCCACAAACCGATAGCGGCACAAATTGATGCCATCAAACAGATGAAAATTAACGTTGCACCTGGTGAAAGCCCAATACGTTGGCAAATATGGTGTAGATGTTCTCTGTCTGGTTGGAATGGTGACTGACCTTTACGAACGCGACGAATCATAATGGTTGCCATGTCCATCAATGGTAAGGCAATTAACCACAGCGCTGTAACTGGCTTAAAAGCTACAGCTCCTGGCTCTTGTGTGCCGCGAATCAGCATCCAAACCACAGTAAAGCCGATGAACATACTGCCTGCATCACCCATAAAGATCTTAAAGCGACGACCAAGTGGGAAACCTAAGTTCAGGAAGATGTAAGGAAGCATCGCAGTCACGATCATTAAACAGATCGTGGCTAAATATTCGTTTCCATTGTAGGCAAACACAATACCTAATGCTGTAAAGGTGACCGAGGCTAACCCGCCCAGCAAGCCGTCTATACCATCAACCATGTTAAATGCGTTAATGGCGCCTATTACCGCAATCGCGGTGATCACCGCGCCAGTAACTTCATTCAGGGCAATGGTTTCGCTTCCCATTAGATAACCCAAATCGTGTAAGCTGTGGCCTCCGATGTAAATCATCGCAAGGGATATTCCTGCTTGGATAATAAGGCGAATTTTGAAACTTACATCGTAATAGTCATCTAATGCGCCGAGCACGATGAGTACAGCCGAACAAGATAAGTAGAGTGATAGGTTGTCATTCATTGGTAAGAATAGAAGGAACCCCACCAGTATAGTAGAGAAAATGGAGATCCCTCCTACAAGTGGCACCACACCTTGGTGAAGCTTTCTTGCATTGGGTTTATCTACTAGACCTACGCGCTTAGCGACCTTGCGCATTACAAAAAGTAGAACGAACGACAAAATAAATACAAATAAATATGCATTATTCATGATAGCCAACTGTGTTATTAAATAAGTTTGAAGTAAATCTATAACGCATCCGACTGATTCCCTTTACGGATTCCATTGCATCACAGGTCCGATACTGCTGATTCTTTTTCGCTCATATCTGAATAAGCCGAACCTAAGAACAAGCAGGTGATTTTTGGGCGTGACAAAACCACATTAGCCAACGTGGGTTGTAACGCATTGCAAACGCTAATTTCTAATATTGAATATGTAAGTAACTGAATCACCCCGATACTCGCTCATGACGGTCACGGGTTCACAGCTTTTTATAGGCAGGCCAAATACAAAGCTTGTATATGCTAACTGACGATTTGAGTCGATAGTTAACTACTTCTACACGCTTAGTGATTGGTTTTGATAGGTATGAGAAATGGAGATTTAAATTGTAACCTATGCCTAACCAACATTCGCTCGCCACTTTGTTAGCTTTGAGCCTCCCTCTGACAAAAGGGAATTACATAAATTTGTAATAGTTCTCGTTTTTTATAAATCAATCTTGCCAGAAATGCACTTAGGTGCTTATTATTATTGAAAATTCTTTAGTTTGACCTCTTTCTTTTATTAGGAAGGAGGCTTCAACGGTGATTTGGGCACGCTACCGCCCCTAGGTCTGGCTCCTAGAAGCAAGTTTTTGCACGTGATGTGAACGGTTGCATTTCCAAACAGGAGACGAATTGTATAGTAAACACGTTGCAACTAAAAGTAGAACGTGTAAAAAGCTTACAAAAAAATGTCTTTTTTCTGACACTTATGCCGTCATAAATGTGGCGTGTTTTATAAAATTATAATTATCAGACCCCCATTTTACGCAGCGAGCACTAAACAGCTAGTGACGCTGATTCCAGAAGCTTAAATGAAAATAGTTGCAATAATATGAATTGCATCACAAGCGGTTGCAATGAAACGTAGTCAAATTTATGACGAATATCTAAGTCTCTCTAAACTTTCAGTTTTGCCATTTTCTTTCTCCTATTTTGCTTGCCTACAATACGCTCACTTATTCACTATCTGCCCGCTTACCCTAGCTACTGAGCGATTTACCGAATCGCTGCCAAATAGTGAGGTTTGGCTATGTGTAAAATAGATACTCACAAGTGTAAGCTAGCAAAGGTAAAAGCGTCGTTTTGTTATGAAAGTACTGCACCACGGTGGGAAAAATACGGTTACTGGCTCTTGTCACGAGCTCGTGTTACAAAATGGAAGTGTGCTGATCGACTGTGGTTTGCTACAAGGCCAAGACAATGCTCGGCAGCAGAGTTGTGGTATCGATTTTTCTATCGCTCATCTCAAAGCGGTAGTGCTGACCCATGCTCATATCGATCATATTGGTAGGCTACCTTGGCTGTTAGCTGCTGGCTATAAGGGCCCCATCTACTGTACGGAAGCCACCGCAGAGCTCCTGCCGCTTATGTTAGAAGATGGTTTAAAGCTCCAATTGGGTATGCGACGCCATCAAAGAGAGAAAGTGCTCGATTTTATTCGAACGCTTATTCGTCCTTGCCCTTACTCAGAGTGGATAGAAATAGAAGAGAATACTTCTCTCCGGCTTCAACCTGCAGGGCACATTTTAGGCTCTGCGTATGTTGAATTTCACCTGCCAAATCAAGAGGTTGTTGTTTTCTCTGGGGATTTGGGACCTCGCAACACACCTCTCCTACCGGATCCTTTATCACCGGAAAAAGCTGACTACTTGTTTATCGAGTCAACTTACGGCAATAAAATTCACGAGGATGTAGAGTCCCGCAGCAGGCGATTACTTTCTATTATTGAGCACGCACTTCGGGATGGTGGCGTAATTGTGATACCAGCTTTTAGTGTCGGGAGAACCCAAGAGTTACTCTTTGATATAGAGCAGCTTATACATGAGCACGCTTTGCAAGATTCACTGCCTATTATTCTCGATTCTCCTTTGGCTAAAAAGGTGACCAATACCTATCGCCAATTTAAAAAACTTTGGGGATCTGAAGCGAAAGAGCGACTCGATCATCATAGACACCCTCTCGCGTTTGACCAATGCATCACGATCGAACGCCACGCCGACCATTTACAGCTCATTAACCGACTAGCAAGTACATCAGAAGCCGCTATCGTAGTTGCGGCCTCCGGAATGTGTGAAGGTGGCCGTGTCGTCAATTATTTGGAAGCTTTACTGCCTGATGAAAGAAATGATGTTCTATTTGCCGGCTATCAAGCGAAAGGAACTTTAGGTCGGCGTATCCAGGATGGAGAAGAAAGTGTATTGATTGAAGGTAAGCGCGTGAAAGTGAAAGCTCAAGTTCATACGATGTCAGGATACTCTGCGCATGCCGATATGAACGACTTAATACAATTTGTGACTTCAATTCCTACTTCTCCTAAAGAAGTTCACCTTATACATGGTGAGGAAGATTCGAAAAGGCATTTACATACGCAACTCATCAATCTCGGATATACAAGCATACTGTAAGTAAAGTATATAAAATCAAATTTTCATCGGGAAATAGCATAATTATTCGGGTGAGATTTATAAAATTCGCCCACTTGAGTAACTAAATATAGAGGGCTCAAGTTCAAGAAAGCTAACAAAGTTGTAAGCATGTTCAGGATTAAGGTATATAATTTCTATACGAAATAAACTATAATCGCCGACCTATAAGCATTGGCTAGTCGAAAACAACTTATTCCATTCCTATGACAGACAGTATGAGCGACACGCTTCAAGAACGCGAAGTTTCTGAATTAAATAAAAATAATTCTATCAACACCATATCAGCATTGGACGAATTATCAGCAAGTGAAACAGAAGCTTGCCTTTACATCTACTGCCCAAAAGAAGATGAGGCAAAGATTGCTCAAGTGCTTAAGAGACATCCTGAGATCAACGCTCAGGTAAACAACTATGCGCTCAGGGAGTTTAAGAGTAAAACTCTTTGTCACTTCAAAAGCTCAAATTTGAGTGTAGAACAGCAGGCTTTTTTGGTTGCAGCTACAGAGCTTGGAGCTTGGGTCGAACCTCTAGTCAGCTACTTTGACCGCTCTTTAGGCTACACAGAAACTGAGCTCTTGCATAGTGGCTACTTCTTACACCAAAAAGCTTTTTCTATCCTCTCTAATCGTAAGAACAGCTGGCAAAAGCGCTTCATCGATCTCTTGTTTGTTTTTATGCTATCGTGGGTTGCTATCCCAGTAGGGCTTATTACGGCACTGCTCATTAAGCTTGAGTCACCAGGCCCGGTATTCTTTAAGCAGCGTCGTACTGGCCAATATAATGAAGAGTTTGAAGTGATCAAGTTTCGCTCTATGCGAAACGATGCGGAAAAGAACGGTGCCCAATGGGCGACCAAAGGCGACACCCGTGTGACGAGAGTCGGCTGTTTTATTCGTAAAACTCGTATAGATGAACTCCCTCAGTTGATCAATGTTCTAAAGGGAGAGATGTCGATGGTTGGCCCTCGCCCAGAACGCGAAGTGTTCATCTCTGAATTGGAAAAAGCAATTCCTTATTACCGCTTTCGTCATGCAGTGAAACCTGGGGTAACTGGTCTAGCTCAAGTTAAATACCCTTATGGCGCATCGGTAGAAGACGCTATTTGGAAGCATAAATACGATATCTACTACATCAAACACCAAAACTGGATTATGGAAGTGAAAATTCTATTCCTAACAGTAAAAACGGTCTTGTTCGGTATGGGACGTTAAACAAGAAGTATCACAATACGTTTTTAAGTAACTGTAGATAAAAAGAGCAGCCCCTTTACGGGATCTGCTCTTTTTACGTTTATAGCACTGTAGTGAAGAGTTAAAAGGAACGAGACTAAAACTTGCGCTTCGCTCTATGCTTGATTGTTCCTTTTACAGCATACACAGAAAATGTTAGTAAGCTTTTAGGGAAACTCAAACCCACTACATCTCTATAGAACTTCCATTGATATGACAAAACACTAAGCTTATTCGCTGTCATACCAGTATCCATTCGATACTTGGCTAATGTTTTGGGCAAACAATAAGCTTTAGGAGTATCTTTTAATATCTCCAACCATAAGCCCATATCTTGCCGCTTACGAATCAGTGGCATATAACGTTTACCTAAAGTCTGAGCATCATAAACTGCTGTCAGGCATCCAATAACATTACTGTATAATAACTTTTTATACGTAGTGGAATCAGGTGCAGTCACAACGCTAATTTCTTCTTCGCTATTAAAGCGACTGTAGTGCGTATATGTTAGAGCGTAATTATTATTTAACATGAACGCGATTTGCTCTGACAATTTATCTTCTGTCCATAAATCATCAGAATCCAAAAATGCAATAAATCGGCCTTGAGCCTTTTCTATGGCTAAATTTCGGCTTGCGCCAGCGCCTCGGTTCATGTCATTTTGGAAGATATGAATGTTAGGATATTGCTCAGAAAAACGTTTGAGTATTGTCCATGTACCATCTGTAGACTTGTCATCAACAACTATAATTTCCCAATTTGTATAAGTTTGGGATATAACGCTTTTGATGCTCTCTGCAATCGTACCTTCTGAGTTATAGGACGGCATGATGACAGAAACAAGAGGTTGAGTATTTGGCATAATACAGACTAATTAAGGACCTATTCGACTTGCTTTAAGTTGATTGACGAGATTTAAGTCCCCCCAAACAACGCGATTATTAGCTTGGAGGGGGCTATAAGTTATTTAATTCGATTGAAGATTTCTGCCCACATTTGCTCTGTCTGAGCTTTGTACTCTGCAATTTTGGTATTGTAGGTTTCTTCTTCTACTGTTGAGATAGATAATCTTAATGCTTCCTTCAGTTCTTCTTTCGACCACTCTGGCTTCGCTAAGAAGTCGGCACGATTGTACTCGTCAAAAAGGCTCTCGTATTTATGGCTCCAGCTAGTACCTACACAAGGGATGCCCTGGGTTAACGCACTAACACAGCCATGAAATCGAGAACAAATAATGCCTCGGCTTGAGCCAATCAAACCTTTCACTTTTAAAGGGTTGGTCTCTTGAATAATTTCAATCGAATGAGGTGTTGCCGCTTTCACTTTTTCACACAGCTCACCATCGTGCTTGCCCTCATGGTTCAACAGTACTGGCACGTAGCCTAGCTCAAGAATGTTTTCAGCAGATTCTACTAAGAAGTCTAGGTAACGTGATTTCCAAGTAGTATTGTTATTGCGCTCGTTTACCATATTGTAGTTAGGGATGATAAACACGGTATTGTTATACTTCGCGTAATCTTCTTCGAGTTCACCTTTCACTAGGTTAGTGAAGTCAGGAGCAATTTTTAACTTTGATGTATCCTCAAGGTAAGGTCGAATGCCATCAAAACTGCTCTGCTCACGAGCAAAAATCAATGCAGCCTTGCTAAAGCCATCTTTTACTGCCGCTTGTTTCTCTGGATCAGCAAACGGGCCTAGTGCTTGAGGCATGAAAATGAATGTTTTGTTGTGTTTTGCTAGTCGCTTAACTTCTTTAGCTACTGCCTCTAAATGCTTAGTCGGCCATTGATCACCATAAGCAAAACCAGATGCATCCAGCACTACATCCACATCCGCTTCCGTCACAATACCCCAATTGGTTTTTAGCCACTTTCTAATTTTTGTCGGTAGGTGGTAAGACAACTCGTTTAGGTCCAAAAAACGCTTTTTCAAAGACAGCTTCTGATAAGCGTTGACCTCAGCACGCGCTTTATATGGCGAGTTACCATTAGGTGCCAAAACAATCTCTGCACTAGGATCAAACTCATTCAATTTTTGAATAACAGCGTGCAACATAAGCTCCGCGCCTTTGTTAACAAATTGAACACCTTTAATTTCAACGATCATTATTTCACTACCTTTATTAAATCTGAGTTGTCTTTTTTGTGAGAGAACGGGATAAAACCTTCAGGATCTGCATAACCTACTGACATCAGCATAACCGTACGTTCGTGAGACTCCAAACCTAGCAGTTTTTCAAGTCTCTTTTCACGGTCCTCTACATCTGGCCAGTTGATCATACAAGAGCTTAGCTCCATAGTTTCCAGTGCCAACGCAAATTGCATTGCTACCAATGAGCCATCAATATAAATAACATGGCGGTCTCGCTCTGCTGGGTATGCTGAAAGATCTCCAACGATAGCAATAATCATTGGGAAGTTATGCCCAAAACCAACAGTTCCCATAGCGCTATCGGCAACTTTATTCACCATGTCTTTGTCGGTTACAACATGAAACTTAAATGGTTGGCGGTTACAAGCAGAAGGCGCTTGCTTTGCAATTGTCATTGCTCGCTCAATCTTTTCTATTTCAACCGCCTGCTCAAGGTACCAGCGGGTCGAGCGGCGTTGTCTAAACAATTTTTCTAGCTGCTCTGTCGTAATTTCTGAAACTTCACTCGCGTTTTTCGCATACGGAACTGAACGCATAGTTAGCTCATCTAGAGATTGAACGTTCTCTAAGCACGCGAAGTAATCAACTTTTGCTTTCTCAATATCATTGTCTTTACCCGCAATTTCGAAGAAATGGCTAAGTACGCTCACACACCAATCCAACTCTTCTTTCTTAAGTTGTTGGTTGTTGCAAGCGACAACAAAAGCGTCAACGGTTTCTTGAATGTAACGAGTAGCAAATACATCCCTTCTCGGACGCATAATCAAGCCCTTTTCAAGACGGTGTACATTTCGTCTTAAAAGAACTCGACTGTCCTTGGCTTTGGCGTTGTCATCATAGTATTTCAAACTACCTTTCAAAACGGATTGGTGCTCTCTGTAAAACCTAGTACTGAAGAACGTGTAATATAGAGAAGAGGTAAATCTGGTTTTTGACATTGTACGGATCAAACCTGCTCTTGTATTTTCAATGAACGTCTTAATACGATTTTTGGTATTTTTACTCAGAAGCTTCAATAACAGGCTTTTCATTTAAATTTCCTAATACAGTATGTTGCAGGCATAAATACAGATTTAGTCATAATTAATGCCATAATTTGTGTCTTTGGATGTAGCCAAAGAACGAAATAACTCGCGCTAGCATATGAAATGAGCGTAGCAATAGCAGCACCTTCCCCTCCAAATTTAGGAATAAGGAAGTAGTTGAGTACAATGTTAACAATTGCTGCGATACCATGAGTAAACAAAGAAAATTTTAGTAACCCTTCAGCAATGAGCCATTTGCTCAATAAAGCGCGCATAAAGATAAAACAACCAGCCCAAATATGAATAGTCAGAATTGGCGCAGCTGGAGCATAAGGTTCTCCAAAAGCAAACGGAACAAGCCACCCGCCCAACAGTGATACGGCAATAGCAATTATTATGGCCATCCAAAGTAACACGCCACATAGCTGTTCAAGCTGGAAATTATAGCTTTCCCTGTTTCCTCGAGCTTTAAGCAGTTTAGGGAAGAAAGAAGTTGTTAGAGCTAGTGGGAAAAAATACCAAACTTCAGACAAACGAGCGGCAACAGAGTAAACACCTAACTCTGTTGCTCCTACCATTTGGCCGATCATTAGCTGATCTATTTTAAGATAAACAACGGACATAAACCCAGATAAAACTAGCCATTTCGATTGGTCTAGTAAAGAAAATGCATACGTCTTATTCCAAGAAAAATGTTTAAGTGTGATAACTTCAGAAAAGTGTTTATTGTAGTAAATATAACCAGATACATACAATACACCACGTATAATTAGCTCAACAAAAAACACCCAAATAAAGAAGCTAAGATCAGCCTTCAACAAAATCCCAACTAACTTAGCTGCACTTGAAATTATTAGTGTGGTGACTCGAATAAAGACAATATATTTGGATGCCACCTCAGCTTGAAAATAAAATTCAATAACATATAAGGCGGATGAAATATTTATAACTGCGGCTACAATCAACCATTTAGGATCGACGAGTTCAATCGAACTCTGCCAAATCAAAATACCAACCACAGCGATCGTTGCCCCAACTAATCCTCCGATTAACCGCAATAAGAAGGATGAGCACAATACTTCGTATTGGCTTCGACCGTTTACAATTTCACGAGTAACAAGTGCGTTGAGGCCAAGAGAAGTAAAAGGAGCTAAAAGGGCTAAAAAAGAAACTATAAAGTTGTATTGCCCAAATTGTTCCGGGGCTAAATATCTCGCTAGAAAAATATTTATTAAAAAGGTAATGGCTAAAGTTATTATTCTCTCACTAAATAACCAAGCTGTATTTCTCAATGCTTTTTTTGTTGAGTTCATTATTCTAAATCACTTAATAGACTTGATCATTGTAAAAATAGCCTTTATAAATATCTCGTAAGGCTAAAGCCTTATTATATCGTATCTTTTTAAATGACTTTATAAAAAATGCAACGTTGAGAACCAGGCTCAAACTACCAAATATCTCTCGAAAGGCAATGCCTCTAGCTATCATCTCATTGCTGCTTTTTATTTCCTTACCTGATGACTCTAATGGATGTCGAGTTATCACCTCCGGAACATAGCCTAGCTTACATCCAGATTTACTCAATCGGTTCAAAAATACTGGTTCATCACAAAGAGGGTATTTAGCACCAGCCCCAAGGTTTTCAGGAAAAGTAATATGGGGCTTTTCTAATAAAACAGAAGCTTTAACTGCAATCTCAATCGTTCCGACTTTCAAGATGGAAATATTATTATGCTTAAATTCTTTATCTGCATAGTTTTTGATCAGCCTGCTTCCTGTTAGGTCTGACACTGAGAAAGTCAACACTTCGTAATCATTTTTCGCAAAAGCCTGAACAACCCTCTCGTAAGCGAATTCCTCTAACTCGACATCATCGTCAAGGAAGAACACATAACTTGCGTCGTTTGGGATGTGCTTTATCGCTAGATTTCTGCTTTTTGTAACACCCGTTTCATCTGAAAATACAGAAAACACATCGCTACGCTGTGAGATTTTCTTGAGAAATTCATCTTGAGTAGACTTTGAGGTGCACTGGGAAACGACAATGTAAGACACTTCTTCCCTCTGCTTCAAAAAGATGTCAGGAACGTTGAGCAACCGATCACCATAAGCAGCAACTAAAAATGTAACCTTTTCCATTTTTATTTTCTCAAATTTCGCTGCTTCAAGAAAAGTGAAAGTGCAGACTTGTAGTTATCACGAGAAATCAATCGAGCCATAGTCAAAAGAGGGAGAGTTTCTCCTGTCACCTTGTATCTCATGATTTCCATTGATTTTTTATGATCGGCATTCATTTTGTTTTGATGCTTTTCGAAAAACAGTTCAAAACCTCTCGTTTTACGATTACTCGAACTTGAGATTCTCTCTCCCGCATGTTCCGTATTTAGGTAATAGTTGTATTTATCAGTTTTGTAACCTTTACCAAATCGATCTACAAGTCTTACCCAAGTGTCGTAATCTTGAAATGCTGGCATCGCTTCATCAAAGCCGCCAATAGCCTTGAGCTTAGAAACGCTGGTTAGCATCTGGTTTCCAACCAAATTTTGATACATTAGGTTATTCAGATCAAACTCACCCTGCTCAAATCCAAATTTTCGATGAATTTCTCTGTCGATGGTAACTTCAATAATGTTTGCACACACTAGAGAATACTTGTCCTCATACACACCGACTAAATCGTCTACACGGGATGCTCCAAAGTAATCATCATCATCCATACCTGTAATCAACTCACCCGATGCAGCGTTCAATGCAACATTTCGAGAGTAGCAAGCTCCTTTCCCTTCATTGTTTCTGAAGTATTTTAATGGATAAATTGTTTGCATCTGTTTAATAACATCTTGGGTGTCGTCTGTTGACGCATCATCTACTACGATAACTTCGATGTTTTCGTAAGTTTGGTTATAAGCAGATTCAATTGCTCGTTTGAGCAGTTGACTCCGATTATGAGTAACAATATAAATAGTCACTAATTTCATATTCAACTCTATTATTTATTTTTACTAATTAGTTTTTCTGCTCTTTCGAGCTCTGCCAACTTATAAATACATAGTATTAGAAATACGATCCAAGCAAAGTGAGTGCTAAGATACTCAGAGCGATAAGTAGAAGCAATTAAAAGATGAAACGTTAATAGGCCACCAAGAAAGTACTTTACAGAGGTAAAACCATATTTAAAGCAAGGATAGAATAATGACATAAAGAAAGTAAAGATCATAAGAACGCCGATTGCTCCACTTTCCCAAAACATGTCTAAAATATAGTTATTGGTGATCCTAAATAAATAGTCTTCACTTTTCATTCCAAACTCATCAAGAACAGACATTGTACCAAGTCCGTGCCCAAAGATAAGTTGAGTATAGTTTGACTCTGTTATTAATTGAACAAAAGATATCATAAATTGGCTACGAGAAGACCCACCAGAAGCTTCTGTCGACATCTTATAATAGATAAATTCAATTAAAATAGTACCTACATATATTAGAAGCAACACCAATACCATTACAATAACAAGTATGAAAAAGTGACTTATCCTTGTTTTACCAGTTAGAACTGTTTTTAGAAAAGTAAATACGAATACAAAGCCTAGTAATAGGACAAAGTTTACATATGCACCACCAGAGAAAGAGAGTATTACAATGCCAAATGACAGCAACAACAATACTAATCTTGAGAAGCTATGTCTTACCAAAAAAGTTATAAGAATCAATGACTCCATTAGGATAGGCGATAAATAGTTTGGCTCTTCAGCGATCGAAGTTACGCGAGAAGGAAACACCGCCCTCAAAGCTGCAGGGACGCCATGCATCCAGTCTCGTGTTTCAATAAAGAATGGGATACCCAAGAACTTACCAATTACTTGCCAGTAACCAAGAGCGATAAAAGCCAGTACACTTAACAAGGCTAATTTCATAAATTTCTTTAAGGAAGACTCTGTTGCATTCGAGATCCAAAGAAGAAAGATAATAACATTCAGCATAAGAGCAAAAAATGTAAACATCCTGCCTATGATTACTGTTCTCAAATACTCCGCTACCAAGTAATCTCGACTAATTAATATACTAAAAAGTGAGATAATAAAAACGGAAGAAAATGAAAGGCAAACGAATACAGGGTATTTTTCAAAACTAACTGTTTTTGAATTAATTAAGTAGTATGAAAATGCTAATAATGAGGAAAGGAATAAGATAACTAAAAAAATTTTATTCCATTGTGTCACTGACAAAGGTGCAAAGAGAGCAAAGAGGCACATATGTGCCTCTAATAGCTTTTTCGGTGCTAGATCTATGCTATGCATGTTTTCTTTTTACTGCAATTCTAATTAATGCAATGAATATAGAAAGAATACCACCAATCAATGTACCTAAGACGCAAATTATTGCCCGGCTAGGACTATCCTTTTCTTCTGGTACTACTGGAGGATCAATCACTTCAAATATATATTGATCTTGAGCTTCAGCTAGCATTAATTTTTTAGTCTGTTCTTCAATAAGCTGATAAAAAACATTTTGCATTTCAGAGAGGTTAGTCAACTTCAGCTGCTTATCCAAATATTCAATATTCTTCTTAGCTTGGTTAATATCTTTATTCTTCATCCATTCATTTAGATCAGAGATCAACCACGTCAACCATTGCTCTGCTAGATCTGGAGACTGATTTGTTAATGAAATAATCGTAGCGCCACTTACTTTATTGGAGTCAATTGATAACAATTCGTTAAAGAACTTAATTGCTTCAAGCTTAGTTGGCTTTGGCAACTTTCCTTCACTGACTGAACGAGTCCAAACGCCTGTTGATTCATCGTATATTTCTGGATCAATAACGATTCGTTTTGCAGATGCATCCCAGCTATCAATTGCCATTAATGGAATTAAGATGTCACGTCGTTCGATAAAAGATCCTAAAAAAGCTCTCGAACGCAATGCTTCCAATGCGATCGCTTGTTTTGAGCTTTCCTGCCCACCAAAACCCGCTAATGCAGCTAAACCACCTAACTGCCCCATTGCGGAACTTGTAGAGTTATCAGTAACAGGGAACAACACTGCTTCAGATTTATAGATGTTTGGTTTTGAAATAGCAAACAACACCGATGCAACTGCAAAAGTAAATGTAATTGAAATAATCAACCACTTTTGTTTCCAGAGCAATCGAACTAGTTCACTAATATCCACTTCAAATTGATTTTTTTCCATTATACCAAAGGGGAGATTACTCCCCCCGTCTCTCAATTTTATTCTTTGATCTAATTATTTATTACTTAAGTGCGTTAATCGCTACACCTGTTTGATATAGGATCTGTGTCGCAGCAGTCCAAGTACTTAGTGCATCTCTGTAATCGGTGTCAATTGGAACAACGATCGTATCACCAGGCTTCAATTCCTGCTTGTCATTACCAAACCAGTAGCCAGAACTTGGCTTATACACTGAGCCATCTGCACGTACTACGAAAATACGATCTTCATCAGCTTGTTTCTTAACGCCACCAGCTTTGTTTATGTAATCATCTACATCTAAACGATTATCAAGTAAGTATGTTATGCTGACTTGAACTTCTCCCATAATAGAGACCGTATTGCGGAATGTTGGTATAAATAGAAAGTCGCCATCCTCGAGCACAAAATCAGCAGATTTATCCTTAGCTATGATTCTGTCAAGCTGTACAACCATTCTTCCGAGAGCCTTATTTTTGCTCGCCTCTTCAACAAACTTCAGTGTTTTATCTGGGTCAGAGATAACTGAACCAATATTGCTATCTGCACGGAAAGTTTTCTTAGCAGTTTCAGCTCTTATATCTGCTGCATATTGATCTAATAACTTCTGCTCTTGTAAACGCAATGCCTCTCGAGTAAAAATAGCTCCTTGAGGATGTGCATATTGAGTAAGACCACCAGCTCTAGCTAACAGACTACCCAAAGTTTCACCTTGGCTAACGGTATAGGTCCCAGGAAAACGAACTTCACCTTGCAGTACAACTGTACTTTGCAAATTAACATTAGGCTTTTCTAGAATATTAAGTCTATCTCTACCTACAACTTTTACATCACTAGAAACGTCACCTTGGATAGCGCTTCGAAGATCAATTCTTTCTACTGATATAGAAGCACTTTCATCTAGATCGTTTACAATACTTCTTGCTAGCTCTGCATTGATAGTAAATGCGTTATATGTCAAACCACCTGCTGCTGCAATTAAGTCAGATACTTTCATTGTTTGAGTGATTGGGTATCGGCCTGGATGCTTTACTTCACCAAAAACTTCAGCTATTTGCGGTGCTAACCCTAACCGTGATTGTTGCTGCAATTGCAACAAAATAGGTGCTAACAACGTTCTGCGAGTATTCATTTTGATCTTTTCAAAATCTTCTTGAGTAATTTCTTTACCTCTAAAGATGATCTTAGGTAACGGTTCTCTTGATTGAAGATTATTCTTACCGTTGGGATTAGCGTTGTTTGTGTTGTCTTTATTAAGAATGTTGTTTTGGTTAGAGCCAATCGTAACTGACGAGCTCACCTGTTCTTGCTCTTTTTGTTGCTCAAGCTCTGCTTTCTCTTGAGCTTGCTCTAGTGTCTTGGCTTTATTTACTACTTCATTCTCAACAACAGCATCAAGATCTTCGTTGTTGAATCTGTTGAAGACTAAAACTCGATCTCGAGAATTTAATGTAATATTGTCGGAACTATTTGGTGATAAAATAGCGTTTGCAAGGTTTAGCTGGAGTACTTTAATATCGCGCTGTGGGTTAATTTCTCTAACGACAACTGCGTAGTTGATATCTGCTGTAGAGTTAAAAGCCGTATCAACCGAACGGAACAAATCTGCAACCTTTAGGCCAGACTTCCATTCTACAAAGCCAGGGTGTTTAACATCACCTTCTATTTGTACATAGCGAGTTAGTTCCTCGCTTTTTTTATGCACATTAACTTCATCACCATCTTTTGCTTGAATTTTGCGTTGAGAGGGAATTGAAAAGTCAAGAGAGAGAACCTCTCTATTACCTTTTGACTCATACCTTCTTACTTCAACTTGCTCAGAATATGCATTTGCAGTAAAGCCGCCTGCATATTTAATAGCTTGTTCGTAAGATTCACCTGGTTTGATCTCATAAATTGCTGGGCGATTAACTTCACCATCAATACTGACCGTGTTGCCAACAGAGCCGATAAATACGACATCGCCAGACATTAAACGTACATCTCGACTTGAGTCACCTTTCAAGAGTAAGTCATACATATCTAACTGACTGATAACTCGACCATCTCGCTTCAACTTAATATTTCGCAAAGCACCGCTTTCACCAAAGCCACCACTGTAGTAAATAGCTTGTGATATCGTAGTCAAAGCGCTAACCGTGTAAGCCCCGGGTTTGTATGCATCGCCCATCACAAATACTTGCATAGTCCTCATTTCCCCTAAGGAAATATCACTACGTACCCCGATGATTTGCTCTTCGACTCTTTTGCTTAGTGACGCGCGCATCTCTGAGAAACTCATACCTGCAACACTCACAGGCCCTAAAGACGGAAAATTAATTATGCCAGCTCGGTTAACTCTCAAACGATGAGTAACATTATCTTTACCGAATAATTGAACAATAATCTCATCACCTGCCCCAATAGTATAATCTGCGGGTACTGGAACATCACTAATAGGTGCAAATGTAGTTGGCGAACCTGCGAATAACTCTAACCCGAAACGTTTTAGCTCTTCATCGTCTGGATTTTTACCAAATTCTTTTTCCATTGCTGTAGAAAATGCTGAACTTTCTTCCGCTCTAGGTTTAATTACATCAGGTTGTTGAAATGAACTAGGTTGAGAAGAACCCGAAGGGATGGCAAACCCGTATTTCGTAGCCAAAGCTTGCTGTTGATCTGCTGGTAAACTTTGGAACATTTGGATCTGTTCAGGTGTTGGAGTGGCTGCATAACTGACTGATGCAAATAGGCCTACTAGTAGAGCTATAGCAAGAGAGATATATCCTTTAAGCATGATGGGTCGCTTTAGTTATATGGGATGAAAAAATAAGAGCAAGGGCGTTTGCGATCTAGCAACATTCGTCGCCATGAAGCTTTTTGTCTACTTAAAATTAGAATCGGTGTTGAAATCCAATACTAATAGTATTGAGACGAGCAGTGTTATCTGAAGATACATCTACAAACTCGAATGTAACGGCATTGTTTGTATCTAAGGCGTAGTGCATACCTAGACCAAAACTGAAACTTTCTTCTGAATTAGATCCGACGTTTTGTTGATCCATTTGCAAAAATGAATAGCCAGCTAAGCCATAAACTGCAATGCGATTTGAAACCGGAATATTGAACTTAGTAAACGCACTGGTAATGCTATCAATATTGAGGTTGTTATCTCGTTGTATTGAAGTACCATAACGAGCCTCTAAGGCCAGATAATCATTGAAAAAATAGCCCAGCTGCCCTTGCAGAACATAAGGGTTTGCTTCTAGAGTAGAAGCTGGTTGCTTATATTCTGCGTTAGAGTAACTTGCTAATACTCCTGCATAATAATCCGCCGAAGCCGAGATAGAATACAAGCTTAAACCTAGAGTACTAATCACATTCAACAAAACTCGTTTACTTATCACGAACACTTCCTTTAAATCAGTAACTTATAAAGCACTACCTTTGTACACGCAGCTTACTTACAGCCACATTCTTTGCCTACGCTACCGCCCTGAGGCAAGCGAATAACCACCGTTTCGCAGTAACATCAAACTCACCTATAGGTTAGACACATTGAATTAATCACATATGTACCCAATAGAGAGAAAATTGCGATTCAACTCGATATAAGCACAAAAGCTGGCAAATTATGCACGTAATGATTAAAAACGGCAAGGTTACAACTGTCAAAGAACAAGCAGAAACATTAAGCTAGTAATAAATGCTCGACTAGACATCACAAACCTTTACTAACTTAAGAAAGAAAAAGTTGCGGATAAGTTCCACAACTTTAATATCGTTCTTATTACTCAGTTTTGCTTAAACAATACCAATTCGAGTACATCAGCCCCGTAGCTATCAAGAACAATCCTATCTCTACCTATATGACTCACTTTGTAGTTTGACAAAACAGAGTTGTCCTTTAGTACCTCTCTCGACACCTCTCCCGTTTCTAAATTGCGAAGTTGAATTACAGCAAACATTGAGTTCTCTTGCTCAAAAACAGCGGAGAGTCGAATAGCTGAAGACATGATTTTTTTCTCACCAGCTTCAAGAGCCTTCTCTGAACTTTCAACCTCAGCTTTACCATCAATAACTTCTTCTGATTCTTTAGCTTTTAAGGGGTTAATCGATGCAAAGTGAGCGAGCAAAGAACTGACCTCTTCACTCTTTGGCGTCGACTTCTCTACATACGAAACGTCTCTATGCGTTAGCGAACGAGCCCCATAGCTTTGAACTGCCACCTTAGGAGAAATGGTAATATCAATAATAACGGCCAGTAAAACTAGAGGAATAGCCCAAGATAGAGATTGCGTCGTCAAAATCGCTTTCATACTTCCTTTCCTTCTAATACTGGTACCGCGAGTTTGTAGTTACTCTGTATGGACCATTGCCAATTACGACCTCTTGTATTTGGAGTTCTCCAGCTAAAACTCGATATTGCGACTTGTTCTTTGCTTTGTGCTAAATAACGATGGAATGCCGCGATGTCATCAACTGAACCGGAAAGTACAACCTCCAAGTTATACCAGCTCACAACTTCATCTCTAATTGGCTCCAACCAGGTAATAGACTGAACTTTGACATCAAGCGCCTGAGCCTCGACTTCAAGCCGTTTTTGAAACTCAAGTCGAAAAGCAGATTCATCATCTGAATGGTAAAACCTATGCTCAACTTTCTCGATGGCTCGCTCCAAAGACGTTTTCTGTAGTTCGAATGCATCTTTGTTGTTGATGACTTCTTGCGTCTTGATAATCTGACTTTGAAGTGCACTTAACCCTTCTCGATGCTCATTTCGGCTTTCAAGTACAGGTACCCACAGAAATTTGGCGATCACAAGTAAGCTGAGCCAAGGCAAGTACTTCTTATACTGTTCTGTATTCATCTCTCTACCTTCTGAGCCAGCTTAACCTCAACGTTAACAACTTCTTTATCACGCACCTTTCTCGCAGGACCGCTGAACTTTGCAGATGAAACGTTCACGTTATTAATTAAGTTTTGTAGAACTGCACTCGATGAGTCAGCTCTAACACGAATATTGACTAAATCATCCACCACCGTAATTCGCTCAATTTGGCTCCCCATTTCGTATAGAGGGACTAAGACTGGCCATAGCTCCCATCTTGTTTGCACTGCATTTTGTACAACAGAGAGCTTATGCAAGTGTTCATCCAAATTTCTGACTTCATTTCGAACCTTTAAGGCACTACCAACATTAGCCTTTAAATCGCTAAGCTCATCAGAAGCAGAATTCATTTGCATACTCACAAAGGCAGAGCTAAGTAACAAGTAAACGGTAAATAGAAGAGAAAATGGAAAGACAGCTTTACTCAATCTATCAAAAAGAGACTCATCACTTCCCGGAGCTTGATGCCACAAGCCCATACATTTATGCCAAGGTAAGCGGAACCAGTTTTCGTTTAGGATTTTACTAAACTCAACCACCTCTATGTGTCGAGATTCTAAGGCAGCAATACCATGCGCAGCACAAAAATACTCCGCATTAGCAAACATACCAGCCGAAAGCTTTGAAAATATCCCTTTACTATTCTTTGCCAAGTAAACCAAATTACTGCCATTTTGATACCGAACAAACTCCCCTTCTTTTATCGAGCGACCAATAATGAGGCTCTCGGGAATTAATACACCGGTAAGCTCATTTAGGGATGGGGCGATCCAATATATATCCACAGTAATCGAGTTGTTAGAATTCTGATTTACAACGTATAAACCATGCTCTTCTTTTCCTTGAAGCTCAAATTTAATAGCCTGCTTGAGGGCTTTGTGCTCCATCACTGGCAACGTCAGTGTTTGCTCTCGGTATAACTCTCGATTAAGTACATAAACAGGCCTTTTCGCCCCCGAACGCTCTTGATGTTCACCGACTGACTCCGGCGTGACGTATTTAAACAACACACCCAATAGAGTATCCAACTGAAACTTTTCTTTTTTCACTACCCTTCGACTCCAAAACTCCAAATGGGTTGGGATTTATTTGTGGGAGACACATTGATGAACATTTTCCTCTGCACTCGAGCATCTCCAATTTGTTTCTTCAACGTAATAATAAAACGGCCACTAGGGTAAAACAGCATATAATCACTTTTCCGCAACCCCGTCAGCTGGGTAAATTGTTGAGGTGTAAGTTCGCCATTTTGTCTCGATTCGATCACGGCCTTTGCCTGGCGTTCAGGCAACCATAATTTTAAAGATTCGTCTGGGGCCTGTAATGGTAAATAGGCACTATAAGGAATACGTGTAAACACTTCCGCCTTTGACGAAGGTATTCCTAACTCTTTCAAAGCTCGTAACATTTCTTGTCGGCTTTGAAAAAACTGACCACTAATGCCAGCCCCATTCGTCGAACTCTGGAAGCCTTGCGTATCAATCAGAGCATTACGTGCAACTCTAGCCTGATGCTTACTGCCTAGTAAACGCTCAAATGCTCTCTCCACAGTTGAGCGATCCCCTCCGTTAAACACTGAAATCAGCCCTGAATTATCTTGGATTGTGATTGTTCCAATATCTTCATACTCAAAAGGAGAACCATAAAAATTCCATATCTGAGCCAATTTGTTTTCGTGTTGTTCGTCTTTGGCCCAACGAGCCGTTGACAAGGCAAAAAGTAATTCAGACTCCATGGTTCTTATCGCAACCTCAGCCATAACTTTATCCTGTATGACCTGAGCGATAGATACTTTATCTTTTGCCGAATAACTCATTTGCAAAGCGAGTACGCTAATCACAGCACTCATTAGTAAAACTTGCAGTAAGGCAACGCCGGACTGCTTAGTGTAGAAAAAGTTCACTACGCTTCATCCCATGTGTCAGTTGAGAAATTGAGCATGTAACTGTTATCTTCTGGAAGCAGAAATCGCAATACTTCGTCACCTATTGTAAGAGCGATAGCGACAGGCATCGTCTTTACAGCCTGTGCGCTATAGGCATCGTTCCATTGAGGCTTCCCTTCAAATTCATCTAGGTATAGGTTTTTATCCTCTAAGCTTTCCCACCCCAAATATCGAAAACCTGCTATTTCCAGCCCTTCAAATAGAACCTTTTCATACTTAAAGTCAGGCTTGGAGGAATCAAGTGCAAAAGATGAATTGAGTATTGGCGCCTCTTTGTATATGACTTGGAATGTACCATCTCCGACAGCCTGTACAGATAACTGAACTAGTGCTGGATCAGTACCAAAAATAGGTAGTTCGGTCACGGCCTCAAACTGCTGCCCATCACCTTCGAAAAAGTAAGAAGCTTTACCCTTCCCCCTGACTAGATATGGTAATGTGCCGTTTAGAACATCGAGCATCATTAATTGGCTTTTTTTCTCAACGACCAACTGATAAAACTGCCCCTTGTCTTTAAACCATCTATCATGAAAGAAGCTATAGCTAGTGCTAGCTATCAACAAAACAGCCATCATGATGACACTAGCCACTAGCATTTCAACTAGGGTAAAACCTTTTTGCCCCTTCACCAGCTAAACTCCTTATAAACAATAGGAGCCCGATTTTCGACCGTCAGCGTAACGGACCATAAAACAAAACGACGTTGCTGGGCACCATACTCATCTTCCAATCCCTCAGGCACGTATCCTGCCTTTCTATCTATTTCCGATGAATTCCAATGATAATAAGTTCCTTGGGCGTACCCCTCTCCATTGTCAATCCTCTCATAGCGGATTTGGTAACGGATCTGGTCAAGAATAAAAGGGATTGCACTTGAGTATTCGATAGATTGCTTGGCTTTGAGCTCTGCTTTAATTGTGCTTTGATAAAGCATCGACATAGATGTGATGACAGCAAAAAGGATCATGCTTGCTACCAGAGCTTCAATAAGCGTAAAGCCTTTGTGCTTGTACATATTCCAATTCGCTTATAGTAGGCAAAAATTAACGTATAACGTATAACTAAAAAGGTGTCGATAGGCCCAAATTAATGAGCCTATGCTCTTTATATCTTAAATTTTGACGTGCTCAAGCCCTTGAGAAAAACGTGCTTTCAGATCATCCCATTGACTGCTGCTTTCAACAATTCTTGGTGTTACCATAATCACTAGCTCAGTTTTGGTCTTGTTATCAGTTTTAGTTCCGAACAAACCACCAACAACAGGTAAAGAGCCTAAGAATGGTACTGCTGAACCATTGTTTGTAACATTCTCACTGATCAAGCCGCCCAGAATTACTGTTTGACCTGACTCAGCGACTACTTCTGTTGTAATGCTACGATCAAAAATTGAAGGGTTGCCTTCTACAGAGGTACCTCCGTCAACTTGGTTACTGTTTTCCTGCGAAATAACCATTGAGACAATGCCTTGAGCGTTAATCGTTGGAGTTACCGCAACTTTCACACCAGTTTTTCGGTACTCAACTGAACGAGTGACGCCGTTGTTGCTGTCTGTAGTTGTTTGTCCAACTACAGGAATATCGGTACCGACATTAATATTTGCTTCAACGCCATCTCTTACCAACAAGCTAGGTTTCGACATGATATTAACGTTGTTATTGCTCTCGAACGCTTGCAAGTTGATAAAGTCATCGCCGCTCATCCATTTTATAAAACCACCTCCGACTTTATCCAAACCGAAAGCGTCTTTTGTGCTTGCAGAGAAGTTACCGTTAGAGAAAGCCCACTCGACGCCAAACTTAAATTCGTCAGTCATCGTTACTTCTGCAATTGTCATTTCCAAAATAACTTGCTTAGGCATGACATCTAATTGAGCAATCAACGGCAGTAAAGCCTGATATTCGGTAGAGCTGGATCTGAATATCAATGTATTCGCTCTTTCATCAACCACTAAACTCAGTTTGTCATTCGATACTGAGTTACTACTTTGGCTATTTACTTCTATTTTAGAAGAGTCTTTGTCTGCACTCTTTTGAACCGATAGCGAACGACCACCTATTAGCTTACTTAAGCTATCACCTATATCTGCAGCTCTTGCATACTTAGGTTGATAGATGAAATAACGTAAATCTGCGCCTTGACTTGGTCGATCCATTTGCGCAGCCCAGTATCGAACTCTCTTTATAAAAGAGTCTTCCGATGCAAAAACAGCCAAGGCTCCTAGCTGAGGGATCTGCACCATTGATAATCGCTTATCATTAACTCCACCATCAGCAACAATTCCCTCATTTTGTAAAAGCTCGGTTACGGTAGCGATGAAGTCCTCAGTAGTGATGTACCTTAGCTTCACCAACCCGATATGCTTGCTAGTATTTGAGGGAGCATCAAGGATTTTCAGCAATTCAATGGCCCTAACTACCTCCGAGCGCTTTCCGCTCAAAATGAGTACACCCTGCCTCAAATCAGGAGAAACTCTAACGGACGTAAGTTCTCTAATTACGCCCATAGTCGAGTTGCTGAAAGTAAACTTCAGAGGAACAACTTGAACTACATCGATAGCACCATCTGGCACGGATTCAGGCGTGGAGCCATAACCCAAAACGGCACTAGATTTACCATCTTGTTTCAAGTTCATAATGACATATAAACCATCACGAGCCTGCACACTAATACCACGCTGAACCAAAAGCTCCTGTGTCAAATCAAACAGACGTCTTGGGCTAATATCATTTTGAACATTCAGAGTGACCGGAGTTGTAACTCCTTGCAAGTTATCCCCAAGAATGTAGTCAACTTGCAGTATCTGACCAAAAACATAATGCAAGAAATCATTCAAAGGCATAGCGTCAGCAGCCAGCTTTAAGCTAGCTTCATCACTGAAGTTCGTTGAGAGTGCCTGACCCGCCTCAAAACGGTCATTACTAACCTTTAGAGTAGGTACTGTTTTATACACAGCCCCTGGTTTTGCTACTTTTGGCTCTAAGTCTGAACTAGCTTTCTTTTCAGTGACCTCATCTTTTGATGGTACGCTGTTTGTTGCCTCAGACTCTAAAAATGAACCGCTGACCGGATATTGACGCTCAGAAGCGTCTGTTAACACACACCCTGACAACAATGAACTGCATAACAGTGCAGACGTTGTTAACTTGAACTGTTTATTCATTTTGATTCCATGAAACGAGTTTACCTCAGTCGTTATATCAATCTGTCGCTTCGACGAGGCGGAATAAATTGATTTCCTGACGAGCGCCTCTAAACACAACTATGAGATATTCAGGATCTGGATATCCATTGCGATTAAAGGCCACCATTTGCTCTTCCGGAAAACCTAGAAATTTAAAAGTAATATGCTTTTCACTTGTGGGCTGTTGAGAAGTATCCAACAACGTTAGCTCATTATTTCGAACATATAGCCCGATATCACCACCACGGTTAAACGCAAGATTACTTGTCTTGCGAACTAGACTTTTTAGCTTTTGTAGTTCAGCTCTGGCTTCAGCTTTTTCAACTTGGGCAATTGTAGCTGGCCCAACTAATGAGGCTGCAAGTCCCATTAGAGCCAAAACAATTAATAGCTCTATTAGAGTAAAGCCACGTGGGTGCATTTAAATCGCCACATCATTCAATGAAGTTATGCTCAAAAGCATAACCACAACAACACCACCAACAATCCCGCCCATAACAAGGATCATCAATGGCTCAAGAATAGAAGTTAATTTCGACGTCCAAGATTCAAAATCAGCTCGGCTTCGATGTGCAACCTCGTCAAAAACCCTGGCTAGCTCACCACTTTCTTCACCAACTTCAATTAAAGAGAGAGAAAGATCTGAATATAACTCTGTATTTGACAGAGCTAACGTTAAGCTCTCGCCACCACTCACTTTGCTACGGGCCGCATTGAGTGAATTTTGTAATTCAATCCAAGTGATTCCATCACAAGCTAGCTTCAAAGCTTGATCTAACTTCACTCCACTAGTTAATAGCATTGCCATTGAACTACTGACTTGAATTCGATTAACAAGCAATATTGAGCTCTTAAGGCCTGGCGTTTGACTAAAAACCCTCGAAACCCAAGACTTAAGCTGTCCCGTATTAGCTAAGTGAAGAGTAAAACACACACACCCGATGACTCCAATCAGCAAGTAGATTTGGTAACTTTGCATCCAAGCACTTAACCCTAGGAGCATTTCTGTATAAACAGGTAACTCCGCTGCTTGCTCAAATAACCCACTCATTCTCGGAACTATGAAGTTAAAGACAAATAAAATACAGGCTACACAAACAAACAAAATCACTGCCGGATAGGTAAGTGACTGAATGATTTTTGCTTTCAACTCACATTTAAACTTAAGTTCTTTGGCTAGCTGACCAAATACTAGAGGTAGGTTACCGCTCTCTTCCGCCATTTTAACCAAGCTGACATAGACATGGTCAAAACCTTTAAGATTTGACATTGCAGAAGATAAAGAGTCCCCCTTTCGAACAGCACTGGCAAGTTGAGACATGACGCGGCCTAAGTTGCTCTCACTGCCTTTTGCCAATATGTCTAAACCTCTATCAATCCGAACACCACTCTCAAGTAAAAGAGCAAGCTCAGATGTCATGATTTCTAGCTCTTTCAACGTTAATGGTTTAATTGGCCCGCTCGCCTTGCTACGGTTATTTGCTAGTGTCTCTTGTAGCTTTACGACCGTTAAATTTTGTTGCTTGAGCTGTTTTTTTGCGTCCTCTAATGAAGACGCATCAATTGCACCATTATGTTTGGCTCCATGACGATCATACGCCTGATAGTCAAACTTCATTAGTTAGCCACCCTCATAACTTCTTCGATGGTTGTAAGTCCTTGAGATACTTTTAATAACCCATCATCAGTCAAACCGCGACCACCAATACTTCTATGATAAGCGATGGCTTTTTGCAGAAAGTGTTGGTCTTTCTTGAGGGCTCGAATCTCATCGTCAATAGGCATGTATTCAATTATCGCCATACGACCTTTATAACCAGTATTCCCGCAGTGTTCGCATCCCTTTGCCTGCTTTAGGTTGAGCGTATGTCCACTTCTTTCGGCCAAGGTTGCCAGTGTTGGGTGCCTTTTCAATGTTTCTGAAGGGTCGATCGGCTCCGCACAATGAATGCATAACTTCCTAACCAGTCGCTGAGCTACGATAGATACCAACGCCGCATTCAACAAATACTCTTCAGCCCCAAGGTCGAGTAAACGAGTAAACGCTGAAGGAGCATCATTGGTATGTACTGTACTAAACACCAAGTGTCCGGTTAATGCAGATTGCATTGCAATACGCGCCGTTTCTGCATCACGAATCTCACCCAGCATAATGACATCAGGGTCCTGTCGAACAATAGAACGCAAGCCCTCAGCAAAGCCAAATCCAATATCCGATTGAACTTGTACTTGGTTAATACCGTCTAGACGATATTCTACAGGGTCTTCCAAAGTAATGATTTTACGAGATTCGTCGTTCAATAAACTCAGAAAGGTATATAAGCTGGTCGTTTTACCTGAGCCTGTAGGGCCAGTAAGTAATACCACGCCTGCTGTTTTTTTTATATCGCCTAGAATAGCGCTTTGAATATCACTGGATAAACCCAAACTACCAATATCGTAACGAATCGACTGTTGTCGTAAGAAACGCAAAACCATGCTTTCGCCATCTGCAAGAGGAAGGGCAGAGACACGGATGTCTAGTTTTTCATTCGCGATCTTAATTGCGATCTTGCCATCTTGAGGTCGTCGTTTCTCCGCGATATCCATACCAGAGAGAATTTTCAATCGTGAGATTATCGGCACACTCAAGCGAGCGGGAACTTTTTCCACTTCATGAAGTACGCCGTCAACACGCATTCGCACTCGATAGGTATTCTCACTCGGTTCTAAGTGCATATCAGATGCACCTAGTTTTAAACCTTTAGTGATCAGGCCGTTAAGAAGGTTTACTACTGGAGCTTCAGAAGCAAGCTCTCTAAGCTTGTCCTCTTCTAATGAACTTAGGTTGTTGAAGTCATTTTCATCAGAGTCCTCGCCATCAGAAACATGAGATTGTATTAGCTCGTCAAACTGAGGCTCACTTGTAACAACAAACTGGACATTTTCGGTTGGAACCAAGCTTGATAAAAGCTCAATAGCTTCTGGGTGAAGGGGGTTTTGTGCAAAAACAACGAGTTCACCTTCACCGGTCTTGGCAACCAGCCAGCCCATGTTCTGCAAAGCAGAATACTTTTCACCGTTTTCAAACAGCAAATCTGGTGGCAGTTCGAATTCAGTGATAAGCGGTAGCTTTAAGTAAGTCGCGTAAAATTCAGGAAGATTCTCTTCTGTCAACGCGCCTATGTTGACTAAAATCTGTTCTAGTTGCCCGCCATTCCGCGATTGGAAATGACGAGCTTTCACTAAATCTTCACTAGAGACATCGAAGTGCGACCTGAAGATGGCTTCAATTTGACTCATTGATAAACCACATCCGCCGCTTCACCTTCTCCACCTTCTACACCATCAGAGCCAAGACTCTTTAGACTGTATGGCGCGCTGTTTTCACCCGGTACTTTGTAAATGTATGCTCGGTTCCACGGGTCTAACGGAATCGCTTTTGGAAGATAAGGACCATCCCAACCAACTTTATCATCTTGACGAAGCTGTTCCAGAGCTGAAGGATAGTTACCAACGTCTAAGCGATATACGTCTAAGGCTGTCGCCATCATCTGCATTTGTGCTTCTGCTGTCTTAGCTTTGGAGGCACCAACCTTCGAAAACATGGTCGGAGCGACGAGTGACATCAGCAGGCCCATAATGACAATAACAATTAAAAGTTCCATTAGCGTGAAGCCGCGTGTGCGAGAACGTAAAGAATTAACAACCAAAATTTTGCTCCCAGATAGACCAATTGGAAGGCGATACTATCATAGCCATTTTTAAATCCATACCACTTCTCCATATCGAAGCGGTTGCTCAAAACAACATCACAAAACTGTTAACAAAGTAATATACAGATCTATCAGTCAAATATTATTAACAGCATCAATAGTAGCGCCCTTAATTACAAAACCAACAGAATGCGTAATAAAAATGTTATATTTGAGCACTATTTGAGCACAATAATGACGGTTCTATAAATTAACTCAAATATTCGGACATTTTGCTGACATAAGTGTGAGTTAGGGCAATTTTTTTTGACAATAACCCCTCCTCACCAGTTGATGTTGACATTTAATTCCTTTATATTTCGCTTGTAGCTAAACCTTTGGAGGGGGTGGCTACAATATTGATGATATTTTGTCCTAGTCGGTGTCACGGGGCATCATTAATTCCAACCCGGGTGGCAATGCTGCCTCGTCGGTAATGGCAAAATCTCTTTTAGTTGGCAGTTATGGAAAACAATAACTTTTGGTTAGGGTTTCATGACACCAATTTCATGAAATTGGAGAAATATTTAAAATGACTAAGCTATTTAATGCTTCGCTAGTTGCACTAGCTGTTGCTGGCTCACTAAGCGTTAACGCTGCAACTCTTACACCTGTTGATGCTGCTACAGGTCAAGCAGACGTTATCAAGCTTTCTACTGAAGCTGTAGAAGTTGGCCTAACTTCTACAGGTAACCTAGTTTTCGATACTATCGTTACTAAAGATCACTCTGCAGGTGCTGAAATTGTTCTATCCTTTAGCGACAAAGTAGATCTATCTGCTGTTACTAGTGGTGCATGTAACGCTCCAACAACTGGTACGTTTACTTGTGGTAGCCTTGATTTCAACGTAGGTACTGGTTCATTTACATTTGACGCAGTTGACGTTGATGATGTAGCGAAAACAATTAGCTTCAACGTTAACCTAGGTAACCCTCTTGTTGCTAACTCTGCATTCCGTACTACGATCAAAAACATCGTTATCGGTGGTGCATCGAACATTGATTACGCATCAAACCTAGGTGGCGCAGAAATCGAAACTGGTTCTGCAGTAATCGCAACTGAAGCATCTCAATACGCATTCAGCGTTGCTACTCAATACAACAACCGTGTTGAGCGCGTAAACCAAGACACATTTGCTACTTTCGGTGCATCTGAAGACAAGAACACAGATATCGCTGTTGTTAACCTTCTAGACAACGCTGCAGACTTCGACGTTGCGGCTGAAACTGTTGGTTCAGATATCCAAGTAAACGCTAACCTTTTCCAAGGTGACGCGGTTGTTGCAGACTTCACTATCACAAACCCTACGGCAGGCTTTGCTGCTACAGCTCCAGCTGCTGTTACTAGCACTGGTGGTGACCTAATTGGTTTCACGTCTACACTTACTGATTTCGGCTCAAACGCAACTACATTCACGTTCGTTAGCCCTGACGGTGATGTGATTCCACTAACAGCAGTTTCAATCGATGCTGAAGTTTCTTACGCAGACAACGCTGGTACTCCAACTAAAACTGGTGATAAGACTCTTGCACAAGCAGCTGACCTAGGCCAATGGGAACTAGATGCATCTGTAGTTAACGTTCCTTACCTACCAGTAGGCTTCGAGAGCCTATCTTCAAACGTTGAGTACTCTAACCACGGCTCTTCTGCTGCTGAAGTAAGCATCTCTGCTTTCGATAACAACGGTAACGAGTACACTGGTACACTAGCTAACGCAGCTCCTAAGACTGTAACTAAGTACTCTGAAGCAGATATCATGGGTGCTCTAGGTATCACTGAAGCTACTAAACTAAACATCACGTTCATCTCTGACGCTGATGAAGAAAACGTAAGCATCGTACCTTACTACCGTCAAGGCGATTCTCGCGTTCAATCTATCAACGACCAATACAAAAAGTAATTAAGTACTTTTAGTATAACTCGTTAAAAAGCAGGCTTCGGCCTGCTTTTTTTGTTTGTTCTGTTTTAAAGCAACTGTTTACAACATATGCATATATACCCTAAAATGCAGTTTGAGGTTTCCCCTCACATCGATGTTATTGAACCTTGCAAGGAATAATTATGAAAAATATCGCATTGGCAATGTTAATGGCACTAGGTGCTTCTACTTCTGCTTTCGCTGAAACAGGTACAGAAGCAGGCAGCGCTGGCGCAGCATCTGCATCTGCAACAGGTACAACAGCTGTAGCTGTTGGTGCAGCAGCAGCTGTAACTGTAGTTGCAGTAGCAGCGTCTGACTCAGACAGCTCTTCTACTTCAACTTCAACTTCTACTTCAGCTTCAGCTTCAGTTTCTAACTAATCTTAACTGTCTGACAAAGAAGTTAATCGCCCTGATCTTTTCAGGGCGATTTTATTTGTATTCAACCCAAGGTGAGGACGGCATGGGTAAAATGAGAGGTAATGAGGGTAAAACTCAAGCAAAACTCTTGATCATTACATCAATTTTATTGATGGCGGGCTGTACGCAAAAATTTAATGATGTTTCGGCAACCGTAGAAGAAGCATACTCAAACTATATTGATGTTGAGTTAACATCTGATGAGATAAAACAAGTACCTTATGCTAGTGCATACTTGAGAATAGGCACTCAAAAGCAAGTCTTCGTTGTGCTGGCTTTTGCCGAAGAAAACAAAATCACAGGAGCCCAGCAACTAAAATGGGTGAGCGCTGATAAGTCTATGATTGTGACAGAGAACGGACGTATTGTTAAAACAATAGGCTTACAAGGAAACAACCTCGTCGCTCTATCTGGCACTTATCCTAAATTTAATGATGTAAATACTACTCATAATTATTCATTAACTTATGATTGGATGCCTAAGTATCGCTACAACTATTCTGCGACAGCACAATTATCTAAAAGTATTACTTCAACGGTAAAAACCGCACTCTATACCTCTCCAACACAAATATTTGAAGAAAGCATTTATTTTAAAGCTTTAGACTCTAAAATTACGAATAAGTACTGGGTTGATACTTCAGGAAATGTTCTAAAAACAAGACAATATCTTGGTCCTAATATGGAACCAATTGAAATGACTTTCCTTAAAAGGTATGCGGAGAGAAAATAATGTTTAGGCTTAATATTGCATTTTTCTTTATACTTGTGAACTTGCCTTTATATGCTTCAGAACAAGTAAAAGACGATTATCTTACTCTTAAACTTTCCAACTCAAGCCAAGAGTTCAAGTTTTCATCATCAACACGACTGCACCAAGCTTTAACGGCTCTCGAAAAGCATAATGTCTATATAACTTACCCCTTATCAACTACGCTTTTCTCTCTGAGCCCTTCTGATGTAGAACAAGCTCGACTCAGCAAAGAGCGTGTCCTTGAATTGATGAAAGAATATAAGCTCAACAAAACGGAGCTTTTTAATTTCATTCAACGTTCTGGTACTTCTAAAAGAGTTATTTCAAATATTGACTTAGATACTGTTCGTTTAAATAAAAAAAACAATCCTCTTCTAAAAGGAAAGTATATTCTCTCAGTTGGTGAACGAGGAATACCTTTACTTGTATTGGGTAACACTCCTAAAGTCGCAACTATTCCTACTGAAGAAAATATGAGCCTGAGTAGTTTACTCAATGATAAAACATCATTATTTAAAAATCTCGAACACGCTCCTGTACTTATTTACCCTGATGGCAAACTAACACAATCTCACATTGGAAACTGGAAGACAAAAAGTTACTCCCTTCCACCTGGCACTATTATCTACATTCCATTTTACAAGTTTGAGAAGTCACCTTTAGATAAAGCCATCGTTGAACTTTTGATAAACATGAATACAGCCTTATGAAGCTCATTCCAAATTTTCTACCCATTGTACTAATGAGCCCTGTAGCAGTGTTGGCTCAATCAGTGCCTTTTGAAGCACCAGATTTAACCCCCTCTCAGATGGATTTCGGTGGTGTTGGTTTAATGCAGATGCCCACCGCAAGGATGTCTGATGAAGGCGAATTTAATTTTTCAGTTACCGGTAGTGATGAGTATTTGTTTTACAACGTCACCCTACAAGTACTACCTTGGTTAGAAAGCACCATACGCTACACAAAGGTGAGAGATCTACCGTACTCATCGTCTTTTCCTGGAGTAGACAACGACTACACAGATAAAGGAATCGATTTTAAGATTCGCTTGATGCAAGAGTCTCAGTATCTACCTGAACTGTCTGTTGGTATTCGAGACTTCGCAGGTACAGGCCTTTTCGATGCTGAATTTATCGCTGCAACAAAACGTTACTCCAACCCTAACTTAGGTACTTTTGATTTTACACTTGGTATGGGCTGGGGATACTTAGGTACCCGAGATAATGTAACAAACCCATTCTGTAAGTTAGGAGATAAATTCTGCGAGCGTTCTGACGAGTTTCTTGATTCAGGCGGCACAACCAACTTTGAAAGAGCATTTAAAGGCCCTGCAGCTCTGTTTGGTGGTGTTGAGTTCCAGACTCTACACGAACCACTGCGATTCAAAATCGAATATGATAGCAATGACTACAGTGAAGATTATGCTGTCGTCAGATCAGAAGTCAATATGACGCCCCATACTCCTTGGAACTTTGGTGTTCTCTATCGTTTAGGACATATGGCTGATTTGCGCCTAAGTTATGAGCGTGGTGATACACTCGTTGCTGGTGTTAGCCTTTACACTAACTTCAATGAAATGCCATCTTTCTGGCGAGACACGCCAACTCCTGAAATGAATGACGAACAACCGGAGCAACTGTCTGATGTAGATTGGGAACGAGTAACTAAAGAGTTAGATAAAGTTGCTGGTTACCAAAATGCCCAACTCTATGTTAGTGAAAACACGGTCTCAGTAGTCGGAGAGCAAAAGAAGTATCGTGATCGCACCGAAGCTCATGAAAAAGCATCAGCAGTTCTATACAACGAGATGCCAGAAAACATTGACACTTTTACTATCAATGAGCGCAATCGTGGGTTGATTGGTGAACAAACGGTTATCTCTAAAGATAAGTACCGTGATTTCGCTGAGGTGAACTACGTAGATCCAGTAATTTCAGATGCAACTTCAACGTCAGGGATGAAGCCGCATGGTAACCTAGCATATGATGGATTTGAACGCTTTGATTGGGGTTTTGCCCCTAAACTGACTCAAACTTTGGGAAGTGCGGAAGACTTTTACTTATTTAGCGTAGGGCTGAGCGGTAGTGCGTCTTACTGGCTAACAGATAACCTAGAAATTGGTGGCTCTCTATACTGGGATTGGTACAACAACTACGACAAGTTTGTTTACGTTACGCCTCCTGATGCAACGACTGTCCCTCGGGTTCGTACAATGTTCCGAGCATACCAAAACGAACACGCGGTAACTATGTCAAACCTTCAGTTAACTTGGTTCCAGGAGTACTCGGATACCATGGATCAGCAATTCTATGCTGGTTACTTAGAGAGTATGTTTGCTGGAGTCGGTACCGAGTTTCTTTACCGACCACAAGGAGCTAACTGGGCGATTGGCGCTGACGTCAACGTAATTTCTCAACGTGATCCACAAAGTTACTTCGGAGTTTACGATGAGAAATGGCAAAACGTGCCAGAATATGGACGTCCGTTCCAAGTTATTAATAAAGGCTTCACTGGTTTTGCATCTGGTTACTACTACCCTCAATGGGAATTCCTGCAAGATTTGATGATCCAAGTCGATGTTGGTCAGTTCCTAGCTGGCGATGTTGGTACACAAATCAATGTTTCTAAGCAGTTCAAGAGTGGCGTAATTGCTGGCGCCTTTGCCTCATTTACAGACTTGTCTGCGGACGAATTTGGTGAAGGTAGCTTTACTAAAGGTTTCTACTTGTCGATTCCGTTTGACATCATGACCGTTAAGCCAAGTAACAATCGTGCGAACTTTAGCTGGCAGCCACTGACTCGCGATGGCGGTCAGAAACTAGGTCGTAAGTACAGCTTGATTGAACTGACTGATGAACGTAATCCTTGGTACCAAAGACCAAACGCGTCAAACGCTGAATAACAACACTATTTAAGGGAGCTTCGGCTCCCTTTTGTTTATACCCAAGCGCTCTATACCTTTCTTTTCCTTCCAATAGCGCTAATTTCTGTTTCTTGCTAGAATTCCTGAGAAAATTTTAATCTATGGTGGAAGTCTTATGATCATCGTAACTGGTGGTGCTGGCATGATCGGCAGCAACATTGTTAAAGCACTAAACGAAGCTGGTATTAACGATATCCTGGTTGTCGACAACCTAAAAAATGGCAAAAAGTTTAAGAACTTAGTTGATCTGGACATCACAGATTACATGGATCGTGACGACTTTCTGACCCAAATTATGGCGGGCGATGATTTTGGTCCGATTGAGGCAATTTTCCACGAAGGTGCTTGCTCTGCAACGACTGAGTGGGATGGTAAGTACATGATGCTAAACAACTACGAGTACTCTAAAGAGCTGCTTCATTACTGTTTAGATCGCGAGATTCCATTCCTATACGCTTCTTCCGCAGCCACTTACGGCGATACAGAGACTTTCATTGAAGAACGCGAATACGAAGGCGCACTGAATGTATACGGTTACTCGAAACAGCAGTTTGATAACTACGTTCGTCGCCTATGGCAAGACGCTGAAGAGCATGGTGAGACCCTTTCTCAAATCACCGGCTTCCGCTACTTCAACGTATATGGCCCACGTGAAGACCACAAAGGTAGCATGGCATCAGTTGCGTTCCACCTAAACAACCAACTTAACGCAGGTGAAAGTCCTAAATTGTTCGCGGGCAGCGAATCATTCAAACGCGACTTCGTTTACGTTGGTGATGTATGTAAAGTAAACCTGTGGTTCTTAGAAAACGGCGTATCAGGTATTTTTAACTGTGGTACTGGCCGTGCTGAATCTTTTGAAGAGGTAGCAAAAGCAGTTATCAAGCATCATGGCAAAGGCCAAATTGAAACCATCCCATTCCCTGAGCACCTAAAAGGCGCTTACCAAGAATTCACACAAGCGGATCTGACCAAACTGCGCACCGCAGGTTGTGATGTTGAATTCAAGACAGTTGCAGAAGGCGTTGCCGAATACTTGACTATCCAAAACAGTTAAGCACCACAAGGTGGTAGAACCATAACCTGCCACCTGTACTCAAGTGTAATAGCCTGTATCATTCCTTAATATCTTTTTCTCATTTAAGCCACTTCGCCAGTACACGAATAGGTAACTAGACACGCAATGACCATAAAACGTGATGACTTCGACCCTAAAGCATATAACCCTGAGTTTAAACGCCACTTCCTATCGCCTAAGTACTGGGGCACGTGGTTAGGTGTTATCTTATTTTTACCTTTATCATTAATGCCACTGAGTTTACAAAAGTGGTTGGCGAAAACCATAGCCAAAAAACTGTCGAAATCTCACAAAGGGCCAGCTCACCGCGCGAGGGTTAACTTTGAGCTGTGTTTTCCGGAAAAATCGTTCCAAGAACGTGAAGCTTTGATAGAAAAAACACTCTACACAGCGGCCATGTTCTTTTTTCGCTTCGGGTTACTAAGTTTACGCTCACCAAAATGGCTTCAGAAACGTTGCCAAATTCGCGGCCTAGACATTTTACGACAGCACATTGATAGCAACGAAAATGTAATTTTAATGGTTCCCCACTCTTGGGCAATTGATGTGCCTGCTATCTTGCTCGCTTCAATGGGAATGCCAGTTTCTGCAATGGCGAAGAAACAAAAGAATGATGTTGCTGACTGGCTGATGCACAAGCAAAGGGTCCAATACGGTGGTCGTGTTTATGAACGCTCAGGTGGCATTAAGCCTTTTCTGAAATCCATTCGAGATGGCTATATAGGGTATTATCTACCTGATCAAGATCACGGCCCAGAGCATAGTGTGTTTGTGGATTTTTTTGCAACACGTAAAGCAACGCTACCTGGTTTAGGCAAAATTGCGAAACTATCACGCTCAAAAGTACTGTCTCTATTTGCGTCGATGAACACTGAAGATGGTACGTTTGATATTGAGATTTTACCAGCGTTTGAGCTGGATAAAGGCGAAGAGCAAGACGCTCGTACCTGTAATGAAGCCATTGAATATTTTGTCGGTGATAAACCCGAACAATATATGTGGGTACTGCAGTTGCTGCACTCTCAAGAAGACGGCAATAACTATTACAACCTATTTAAACCGAGATACAACACTGACTGGCAAATAAGCAAATGAAAAAAATCTTAATTATTGGCCCTTCTTGGGTTGGCGATATGGTGATGTCGCAATCTCTTTATATTGTCTTAAAGCAACTCCATCCAGAAAGCCAAATTGATGTAATTGCACCAGGTTGGTGTAAACCAATTCTTGAGCGTATGCCAGAAATCCACCAAGCGATTGAAATGCCTATTGGCCATGGTGAATTTAACTTATTAGGCCGCAGGGAAATTGGTAAATCATTACGTGAAAAGCAATATGACCACGCCTATATCTTGCCTAAATCAGCGAAATCAGCACTGATCCCATGGTTTGCCAACATTCCTCTTCGTACTGGCTGGAAGGGAGAAATGCGCTATGGTTTATTGAATGACTTACGCCCCAACATGAAGTCTTTTCAATACATGGTAGAACGCTATGTAGCATTAGCTTATCCAAAAGCAGAGATGGTGGACTCTAATTCTCTTGGCGGGCTTGAAACCTTACCTCGCCCACGCCTTGCAATCAACGCGGCAGAGCAACAAGCCACGCTCAAAAAGTTCAACTTAACGCACGACCAACCAATCATTGGACTGTGCCCAGGAGCAGAGTTTGGTCCTGCCAAAAAATGGCCCGAAACACACTACGCTGAAGTTGCAACGCAAATGGCTCGCTCTGGGCATCAAATCTGGTTGTTTGGTTCTCAAAAAGACTTAGAGACTTGTAACAATATCCGCGCACTTGTCCCGACGCAATTCCATAAGAACATTCATGTTCTAGCAGGACAAACCAGCTTAATTGAAGCGGTCGATCTACTTGCTGCATGCAAGACTGTTGTCGCGAATGACTCAGGCTTAATGCATGTGGCAGCTGCGGTTGGTTGCAATGTTGTTGCCGTGTATGGCTCAACTTCACCGAAGTACACCCCCCCACTCGCAGAAAAAGTGGAGATTGTTCATACCGATATTGATTGTCGCCCTTGTTTCCAACGCGAATGTCAATACAAACACCTTAAGTGCTTGACAGAACTTTCGCCTAAGCAAGTGCTAGATAGCATCCAAAAACTTGACGCCATTACGATAAGCTCATGTTAGTTCGTATTGTTTATACCTTGCTGCTCGCTCTCGCGTCACCGCTGCTTTTATTTGGTTTGTACAAGAGCAAACCAAATAAGCCTAAGTTCGGCTCTCGCTGGAAAGAGCACTTTGGTCTTACTCCCAAGATAAAAAGCAACGACAAACCTATTTGGATACATGCCGTCTCTGTCGGTGAAAGCATAGCAGCTACACCTTTAATTAAAGCCCTTAAGGAACAAAACCCCGAACAATCTATTCTAGTTACTACAACAACGAGTACGGGAGCTGAACAGATTGCTAAGTTGGGTGATTTAGTTGAACACCGCTATATGCCAATTGACTTTGAGTTCGCTATCAAAGGTTTTCTTAAAGCAGCACAACCAAAACAAATGTTGATCATTGAGACTGAGCTGTGGCCAAACACGCTTCACAATGTTCACAAAGCGGGTATCCCTATAACTGTCGTGAATGCGCGCCTATCTGAAAAATCATGCAGCAACTACGCCAAAGTTCAACCTTTGTTTAACGTTATGTTGCCATGCCTAGCTCAAATCCTTTGTCAGACAGAGTCAGACGCAAACCGATTTGAACGACTGGGTATTGATAAAGACAAATTAGCCGTAACTGGCTCTATTAAGTTTGATATTCAAATATCAGAGCAAGTGAAACAGCAAGGACAGCAACTTCGTGCTCAGATTGGAAACGATCGTCCGATTTGGATTGCCGCTAGCACCCACAAAGGCGAGGACGAACAGGTATTAGATGCACATAGACAAGTTTTAAAATCTCATCCAAATGCTTTACTCGTTTTGGTTCCTCGCCATCCAGAACGATTTGATGATGTATTCACGCTTTGCCAACAGCAAGGCTTTAACACTGTGCGTCGTACTTCAACGCATGCAGTAGAGACGAATACTCAAGTATATCTCGGCGATACAATGGGTGAGATGCTAACGTTGATGGGCGCAGCGGACATCTGCTTTATGGGTGGAAGCCTAATTGGAGATAAGGTTGGTGGGCACAATGTGCTAGAGCCCGCAGCACTGGGAGTCCCTGTAATCACGGGACCAAGCTATTACAACTTCCAAGATCTGGTTACGAAGATGCTTCATAAGAAAGTTATCAAACTGATTGAGTCACCTAACGAGATGAGTCTAAAGGTTGAAGCTATGTTTCAAGATGCGTTAGCAAAAAGTGTAGTTCAAGAAAACCTCCTTAGCTTTGTCAAAGATAATGTTGGTGCGCTAACTAAGACAATTAGATGTATTGAGAGTATAAAATGAAAGTTTTTGTTATTAACTTGAAACGCTCAGTTGATAGAAGAGTTCGCATGGAAAATGCACTCAACAAAGCCAACATACCATTCGAATTTATAGAAGCGATAGATTCCTCTGCGCCAAACTTTCTATACTCTGAACGTAGCAATGATGACCTTACTCGAAAACGATTTGGCTATAGGCTAGTTGAGAACGAAATTGCTTGCTTCTCTAGTCACCACCTAGCCTGGGAAAAGTGCTTGGAGGTAAACGAACCAATACTGGTTCTAGAAGATAACTGCGACTTATTGCCTGAGTTTTTTGACGTGTTTTCACATTTCGACACATTAGCGGAACAATACGACTTTCTAAAACTTGCGGCAACCAAGCCTAAATCATTTAAAGTTATATCTTCAGTTAATAACAAACTTAATATTGTACGCTTCAACAAACGCACATGCGGTATTATGGGATATATTCTAACTCCACATGCAGCTTCGAAATTCATAAAAAACGCAACTCAGTTTATAGAACCTGTAGATGACTACATGGAAAAACCGCATAAACATGGTGTATCCACTTATGTTTTAAGACCAGATATTGTCAAAAGAGCCGATATTCCATCAACAATTGGCAGTTCTCGAAAAGATAAATCTGATATAAACCTCTGCAATAAGATATACATTGAGCTTTTCAGACTCTACGAACAAATTCAAGACAGGCTTGTAGTTCACCGAGATAAATGACGAAAAATATGCCCCGATATTTTAGTTTCGGGGCATATTTTATTGTTTAAAAGGACAGCTATCTAAAAGAGGTTGAATATCTATTTTTATGTCATAGTTCTTGGGCAACTCACAGAGCTCTTCGATACTAGTGGAAGACGATACTTTGATAGGTAAATTACACTCTCGTCCCACTGAAAGGTAGTAATCGAAGAATTTAAACTCTCCTCCTTCCACCGTGTCATCAAAAGAAATATGGTGAGCAGGCACACCATAAGCGTCAGCAATAATAATTCCGTGTAACGAGCTTGAAACGATTAGCTCACAAGATGCAATATCATCAATAAATGCCTGCACATCATCAGTTTCAATATCAATGACCTTTACATCATCAGGAAAATTTTGCTTGAAGAACGCGTCATTCTTATTATTGTAGTGCGGAATAATACCTAACTTGTATGCTGACTCTGCTTCGTTGGGCTTTATTAATGTCGGAAGAACTAAAGCAGGATCACAATAAATTTCTGGGCATTCAATTCCTCGAGCGATTAAGATATCTCTGGTTTTAGGACCACGAACTGCATGCACTTTTTTAGGTTTGAAAAGTGGCGTTTTTCTATCCGATATAATACCACTGCCCCAAACAATCGCATTATCATTCGAAGATTGCAAGACAGAACCAATGACTAAATAGTGTTCTTTATTCGATTTATCTGATGACCAAACAGCACGTTTACCAGATAACTGCTCTACGATAAACTTATTTACGACATCGCCAAAATTAACTCGTCCATTCCACCAATGTAGTGCTATTTCTTTTGTTGCATCAACTTCTTGAGATTTATCATACTTATACGATAAACGCTTAACAAAACCGCGAAAACCTTTATAGTTTTTCACCTTATCTCCTACTTATAGATAGATTTAAGTTTATCTTTATAAAACTTGACGTTCCTTTTGTAATAGAGCTTTAGAAATAGACCAAAATATTTATTATTATATATTTTGTTCAGTTTCCATATTCTTTGGTTCGCTGCTTTAAATTCTCTATCTCGTTTTTGTTGATCAATACTTTGCTGTAAGGACCATGAGCCTTCATGCATACTCCTATATACAGACATTTTATCAGGAGTATACAAAGCGCCTCTACCTAGAGTAATTACTGCCTGTAGAATTGAGTGGTAGCATTCATGGTGAAAAAATTCTCTATTCTTAGATACGATATCAAGAAAGGGCTTCGCCCTAAACAGAATAGACGCTAAAGGCATCATGGAGCCACCTTTCATGATAACATCTTTATCACTTACTCTGTAAACAGTATCTCCTATATAACCATATCGCTTATCCTCTAGCCTATCGTCAATAAGAGTAAAAGCGGGGTGAAAACAGGCATCAATATCACGATTTTCCTCTAGTAGATCATACTGCTTTTGCAATTTCTTATTATCAATCCAATAATCATCACCTTCACATATGGAAATATAATCACCTTCTATCAACGGAAATAGAAATGATACTACTGTTATGCCTTTAGAGTATTGATTTTCCTTTGGAAAGCAGCACTTTATTTTAATTTTCCCTTTATAATTTGCCACTATTTCATCGATGATTTCTCTACTATTATCAGTTGAACAATCATCATAAATAATCAACTCAATATCAAAGTCTGACTTTTGATTCAGAATACTTTCGATAGAGGTTTTTATGTACTCCTGGTGGTTATAACAAATACACAACACTGACACTTTATTATTCATCGATAATCTCAACTATACTTCATCATTGGAATAATATGCTATTGAACATTAAGAAATTCGATCTGATCAATATCGATAGCAATCAAATTTGTATTTTTCATTACATCCAACCTTTCAGGGAACTCATTATCAATAAATATCCCACTCCCCTCAACAAAAGATGATTTTTTATCTCCATCCTGAACAACAATTATTTCTTTAAAAAGATTAAAATTCACATTAATTTTTTTCAGGGTATCTTTTACTACCTTCTTATGTCGAGTAATAAGATACAGTTCTGCGTTTTTTTCATTCAACCGCTCAAGTAATGAAATTGTTTCTGTAATTGCTTCTTCTTCCCAAATCAAGGTTTCATCGAGATCAAAATATATACGATCAAAATCTTTGTACTCGTTAAGATATTTAGCATCAACAAACTTAAACGTACTTACCTTCCGCTCATAGAGGTTTTGAATTATAACGAGAGCCAGGTTTATTCCACACGCTCGTAAAATACGCAACTCGTTAGCCTCAAGCTCTTGAGAAACATCAAGTTCGAAGCTATCTTTTTTTACCTCAACTCGTACCAACTGGTTGCAAGGAATAGTCCGTATTGAATCTTCTAATTGCTTTATCAAATATGTATATTGGGCAGAGTTATGATCCAAACAACGACACTCTCCATGATATTTTCCAACCATACCAACTATTTTTTTCTCACCGGAAAAGTCACTTAATATATATAATGATATTGATTCGAAATTTGGAACTAACTCTTCCAGTTTTTCGCATGTAATTCTATACCTAGATTCTTGGTAATTACTTAGCGAATCACCAAAAACTACCTTGTTATCTTTTACAGTAATAGATAGTTCGGTATATTCTCGTGTTTCGGTTGTCCAAAACATGTATTTGTCAGTATCAAAGTGTAGATTTGATGCACTATAAATACAGTGCGTTGAATACCTCAAGCTCCAGATAAATTCTCTTGCCACGGAGGATAAGTCATTATCGATGAAACAATAAGGGATGTTAGCTCGCATGAATCTACACCCATCCCCAAGACTTCACAGATTCACGCTCATCCATTTCTTTTTTCAATTTTTCCAACATCTCTTTTAATAAGACTGGCTCATAACCTAACAAGCGCTTTTGCTCTTCAATATCATAGATGGCGCATTTGTAAGTACGCTTACTATTACAATATTTATAATTAATTTTATCTGGCTCTCGCCCAAAAGTATGCCCTATAGATTTTACAAATTCTTCTGTTGTCACCGCTTCTCCAGTGCCTACATTGAATGTGCCTCTATCTAAACTTGAGCGAGAACAAAGATCAATTAAAGAAACCAAATTATCAATATGGACATAATCACGCTTCATTTCAGGATCTCCCCAGATTTCTAACTCATTACTAAACATAGCATTCTTAATAATTTTCAAGAATGGCATAATTACCTCTCTTCCATCTACGAGGTAATGAGGATCATCAGGAACCATGAACATCATTGGTAAACGTAGGTTAAATACCCGTATTCCGAAGCACTCACCATAGTAATCACCCATCATTTTAGCACTGGTCTTTGAAATCGCATACATTGTATGATCACCTTGATAATTAATTGCTAAAGGTAGATCATTACCTAACAACTTATTATTCTCCCAATGTAATTCATAATCCCTATGTGTCGTGGTATAAATATATGTTGGTATCTTACTTTTTCTCACAAATTCTAATATATTAAAAACACCACTAATATTTACGTCAACATAACTTCTTAGCGTTTTATCTAAATCGGTATTCTCAGAAGTTGTAATTATACTTGGTTGAATGCCAGCAAAATTCACAACAAGGTCTATATCTGTAGGTAAAGAATTATAAAAATGAATATCCTGTATATCACCTTGAATATAATTAACTCCCTCAATTTCCTTTGGTATAGTGCTTGAACGACCTACACCAAACACTTCATAACCTTTATTTAAGTAAAACTTAGCTGTATATCTTCCAGAGTTTCCTGTAACACCAAAAATAAGAACTTTCATAAAACACCTATTTCAATATATTTTTTTCAATCATGCTTATTATATTTTCTTTACTTTCATTCATCATCACATCAATAATAGACAAATGACTAATAAAACTATCCTTGTTATTAAACTGATAATACTCATCTGCGCAAAACTCTATAAAGTTTAATGATATCCCTTCATTTTTAAACTCTTCTTTATCATATAGACTAACCCCTCCGAGGGTATTCACGTAGTTATTACAATTATAAATATGACAAAGATTATAAATTTTTTCTTTTGCTGACTTATCTCTTTCGTAATCAATGTTTGAGGTAAAGTCAAATTTAAAATCTAAACCTAGATATTTAAACACTTCAATGATAGAAAGCGCTGATATTTTTGATACACTTCGATCTTTATAACAAATAACCTTTTCTATTATAGGAAAAACCTCATCAAAAAATGGTGCTTTAGAGTAGTTTTGACGTATCGTTGATAGTAACTTTCCCGTCTTATCAGTGTATTCTAAATCCTTTATTAGCGTAAAACTCGAAGCTTTATGAATCGGCAATGTAAACAAGTGCTTGCCATTTTTCGTCAAAATGTTATTACGATTGATGTAACCACCCTTGATATATGTCACATCATCATAAAACAAAAAAAAGTCACTATGGTATGCTAATTGATAGTATCCAATATATGGAAACAAATATGGCTGCATTAAAGCCAACTTCATGACATTACTTCCTTAACAACATTTACTACAGTTAATAGTTCAGACTCAGTCATATTCGCATGAAGTGGCAAACAAATCGCGCCTTCAGAAATTTTTTGACTTACAGGGCAACCAAAGCTTTTTCTGTTGGGGTAAGCAACATCCAAAGACGGAGTGAAATATCGTCGGTGTTGAATGTCATGCTTCGACAAAGCATCAAGAAGCGTTTGCTGCTGAGCTGCATCTTCTATATAAATCGGCATGTAAGAACCATTGTATGACGCTTCTGGTAGCCAAAGAGGTAATTCAACGTAAGGTTCTAAAAGCGCCCGGTACAAACTAAATAGGTGAGATCGATGCTCAAGCACCTCTCCAATCTGGTCAAGTAGTGTTAATCCTACTGCGCATTGGTACTCATTCAACTTTGCATTAATACCTGGCTCGCCTAATTGTCCATTCGCTTGAAGACCAAAGTTAATTAACTCTTTCGCACATAAATAATCTTCATGACGCTTGAATACAATTGCACCACCTTCGACTGTATGGAATATCTTAGTAGCATGAAAACTCAATGTACTAGCATCGCCAAAGTTTAAGAGAGACTCCTGACCAACCTTAACTCCAAATGCATGAGCAGCGTCGTATAGAACTTTGACCTTATATTGCTCTGCAATTTCTTTGAAACTCTCAACTTCACAAGGATTTCCATATACATGTGTTGCAACAACCCCATCTACTTGAGAATTTGCTTCAAGAGCTGCTTTCAAAGCATCTGGAGATAAGTTATAAGATTTTGAATCGATATCGCAATAGCTCACATCAATACCTTGCCACATCAACGCTGATGAAGTTGCAACAAAGCTAAATGGTGTAGAGATCGCGGATTCAATTCCTAAAACTTTACATGCCACCTGAAGTGCCAGCGTACCATTAGAAACTAACAATAAGTTTTTAACACCCAAAAACGTTTCAAGTCGTCTAGTAAGCTTTTCATGCAATGGCCCAAAGTTAGTATACCAACCACTCTCATTTACTTGAGATAAATAGTTAGAAAGCTTAGTTAAGTCTGGGGCTAATGGACTGTTAAGTTTAATTGTCATCTTCGCTCACAATGCTTGATAGGTAGATACCATAATTGTTCTTCTTAAGGGCATCAGCTGCCGCCATTAACTTCTGTTTGCTAATCCAACCATTGTTAAAGGCAATTTCTTCCAAACATGCAATCTTATAACCTTGTCGTTTCTCTATCGTCGAAACAAATTGAGCAGCTTCGAGCAAGCTTTCGTAAGTACCTGTGTCTAACCAGGCAAAACCACGCCCTAACATTTCAACATTGAGCTCGTTTGCTGTTAGGTACATTTGATTTAATGTGGTAATTTCCAGCTCACCTCGCTCTGATGGTTCGACTTGCTTAGCTCTACTCACGACTTGGTTGTCAAAGAAGTACAGCCCCGTCACAGCATAGTGGCTCTTTGGCTTAGCTGGTTTTTCTTCAATAGAGATAGCTTTTCTGTCGGCGTCAAACTCAACCACACCAAAGCGCTCAGGGTCTTTCACTTGGTAGCCAAACACCGTAGCCCCATTGCCACTCTCTGCCGTCTCAACCGCTTTCTTTAACTTTGGAGTGAACCCTTGCCCATAAAAGATGTTGTCACCCAGCACCAAACATACTGAGTCATCGCCAATGAAGTCTTCACCAATGATGAAGGCTTGAGCTAAGCCGTCTGGGCTTGGCTGAATCGCGTATTGCAACTCAATGCCAAACTCTGAGCCATCACCCAATAGGCGCTGAAATCCTTCCTGGTCTTCTGGCGTGGTGATGATCAAGATTTCACGAATGCCCGCAAGCATGAGTACTGACAACGGGTAGTAAATCATTGGTTTGTCATAAACCGGCAGTAACTGCTTAGAGACACCGCGTGTAATAGGGTAAAGGCGAGTGCCCGAGCCACCAGCTAAAATAATGCCTTTCATTATTCGCCCGCTCCTAGTCGCTCAAGACTGTATGAGCCATCAAGCACGCGTTGCCACCATTGCGGATTATTGAGGTACCATTCCACGGTTTTGCGAATACCGCTTTCAAAGGTTTCTTCTGGCGTCCAGCCAAGCTCTTGAGCAATCTTGGTGGCATCAATTGCGTAACGCACATCATGACCGGGGCGATCTTTCACATACGTGATCAAAGATTCATAAGACTCAACACCTGCAGGTTTGTTTGGTCGCAGCTCTTCAAGCAAAGCACAAATGGTTTTCACCACTTCGATGTTGGCTTTTTCGTTATGGCCACCAATGTTGTAGGTTTCACCGACTTCACCTTCGTTGACCACTTTGTAAAGCGCGCGAGCATGGTCTTCCACAAACAGCCAATCTCGGATCTGCATACCATCACCATACACAGGCAACGGCTTGCCATCGAGGGCATTTAGAATCATCAGAGGGATCAACTTCTCTGGAAAGTGATACGGGCCATAGTTGTTGGAGCAATTAGTGATAAGTGTTGGTAAGCCATAAGTACGTTGCCAAGCGCGAACCAGGTGATCGCTCGAAGCTTTAGATGCAGAATATGGGCTGCTCGGCGCGTATGAGGTGGTTTCGGTGAACAAATCATCCGTTCCCTCTAGATCGCCATACACTTCATCCGTAGAAATATGATGAAAACGGAATGCCGATTGGCGCGCTTCATCTAAGCCCGACCAATATTGACGAGCCGCTTCAAGCAAATGGTAAGTGCCCATCACGTTGGTCTCAATAAAAGCAGCAGGACCATCAATAGAGCGATCGACATGAGACTCGGCGGCCAAATGCATCACCCTATCGGGTTGATGCTCTGAAAACACGCGATCTAGTTCAGCTCGGTCACAGATATCTACTTGCTCAAAGTAGTAACGTTCACTCTCTGAGACATCAACCAGTGATTCTAGATTCCCTGCGTAGGTCAGTTTATCTAAATTGATAACGGTATCTTGGGTGTCACGAATGATATGTCGGACAACGGCTGACCCAATGAAGCCAGCTCCACCGGTTACTAATATTTTCATTACAAATGTTACCTACGTTAATTTTTGTGCCATCAGATACACATGAATACTTTATGATTATTGTAGTTTATAGACTCACTCGAGCATCGTTAGACTCAAGAAGGCTTACTTAGAGCAATTAATATAAAATGATAAAAAACTCAATTAAGATTGAGAAGCATAACCGTCCTGAAAATGTTCAAAATCGGATTCTTGCCAAATAATCTGTCGCTTTAAACGCTCTTTATTAAATGAACGCAGAAGTCTATTTAGATTTTGATGCTTCCAGTCACCAGAAGTTTCAAAACGACACTTATCAAAATCGATAATCCATACCTTATCTTTGTCGTCGATCAAGATATTGTGGATATTCAAATCGGTATGGTTAACGCCAACCTGATGCATCTTGGCAATTTCTTGCCCTATTTTCTGATACATTTCTACCGATAAAGACTGTTCTTGCAAGATACTAACCAGATCTCTGGCGTTTGGGATTCGCTCACTTAATAAATCAGCTTGATAGAAGAGTCCTGACTTTACGGCTCTTGCTGCAATAGGACGAGGAACGTGCACCCCAGCCTCAATTAGCGCCAACAAAAGCTGAAACTCTTGCGCACAACGGGTGTTATCCCAGCCAGAGAACCAATAATGATCGTTAACTAACTTCCCAAACAAACCGCCACGACGGTAATGACGTAGTGCCGCTTGCATGTTCTCTAGTTGGATAAACCATGTCGTGCCTCGCCCCGTCGCACTGCCAACCACCTTGTCGGAGGACTGCCAGTATTCCGCATCAAATATCGGTTGGCTAGGGTCTGTAATGATCTCGTCATCAAACCAGATCACTTGGTTGTTGTTTTTATACTGTTGAGTCATACGCTCACCCTCTAGCCTAAATACCGGCTGGCTAATATATACAACCAAGTAAATGCAGCAAACGCCAAAGCAACCATAACGGCAGCAGAGCCTATATCTTTAGCTCGACCACTGAGTTCATGCCGTTCAATACCGATACGATCCACTACCGCCTCAATCGCTGAGTTTACAAGCTCTACAATCAAGACTAATACCACGACCCCGATCATTAAGATACGCTCAACCATGCCGACATCCACTAGCCAAGCCAAAATCACGGCGATACTCAACAGAGCCAACTCTTGTCGAATGGCAGCTTCATGCTTAAAAGCCGCTTTTAATCCTTGGATCGAATAACCCGTCGCTTTAACGATGCGCTTTAGTCCGGTATTACCCGGCTTGCCAGATTCTTGCGATTGATGTGGTGTTGTCTTTGACATTGCAGAACACTTATCAGTACTTAGCTATATTCGAGCCGTGTATTTTACATTTATTGGGGATGTCTGCATAATTTACCTGCCTCTATTCATCGAATCAGACAATAATTATGTTCACTTCTGCCCCATCGTCACTATGCGTCTTGCGTTTGTCCGCTATCGGAGACGTTTGCAATACTATCGCCAGCATTCAAGCTATTCAGAAACACTGGCCTTCGACCCAGATTACTTGGATAACGGGTAAACTTGAAGCCCAGTTATTAGCCGCCATCGATGGTGTAGAAGTGATTGTTTTTGATAAAAAAGCGGGACTTGATGGCTACAAATCACTTTGGCGACAGCTGAAAGGCAGAGAGTTTGATGCGCTATTGCATATGCAGTACGCGATTCGAGCGAGTATCGCAACGTTGGGCATTAAAGCAAAATACAAACTTGGTTTCTCTTCTGATAGAAGCCAGGACTTTCAAACACTATTTACCAATGTCAAAGTGCCTTCCCCGCAATCTCTGCATGTCGCAGATGGCTTAATGGCCTTTACCCATCAAATTGGGGTACCAAAGGCAGAACTAGACTGGGTACTTTCTTATTCAGACCACGACCAAGCTTGGGCAGAGTCTCATATTTCTCGTAGTAAACCTAACCTGCTGATTGTGCCTGGTGCGAGCAAAGCTTATAAAAACTGGAACGCGGAAGGTTATGTGGATGTGATTCATCACGCCAGAGCAAAAGGCTGGAACGTGATTCTGGCAGGCAGCCCTGCTCAGGTAGAATTGGATCTGGCAGAAGCCATTCAATCTCGCTTGGAAGAACCGTGTCTAAATTTAGTTGGACAAAGTTCAATTCTGCAAATGCTTGCGTTAATAGATAAGGTTGAAATGGTCATCGCCCCCGATACCGGACCAGCACACATGGCGAATGCAATGAAAACACCAATCATCGGGCTCTATGCACACCATAATCCGCTGCGAGTGGGACCTTACCGTTATCTAAAATACGTTGTCTCAGTGTATGAAGAAACGATCTTTGCGGAAACAGGTAAAAACAGTCACGAGTTAAGCTGGCGAACTCGCGCTAAAGATGAAACGGCAATGAACCGCATTACCAGCACTCAAGTAATGAGCATGTTCGATCAAGTCTTAGAAGATTTGTATCCTCAATACCAGTAAACTTACTGTCTTGATTTGTTAAGAAGGAAATGACCTTGTCCAAACCAACCTTAGCCGTTGCCTTAATTGTAAAAAATGAAGAGAAGCACTTACAAGCTTGTCTAGACACAGTAAAAGATTGGGTCGATGAGATTGTCCTTCTAGACTCGGGCAGCACCGATCGCACCGAAGAAATCGCCCGACAATACACAGATAAGTTTTACACCAATCTAGATTGGCCAGGTTTCGGTAAACAACGCCAACTTGCGCAGCAATACGTTACGGCAGACTACGTTTTATGGCTTGATGCAGACGAACAAGTCACTCCAGAGCTAACAGAAAGTATCTTACACGCGGTATCAGCCAATAAGCCGAACGTTTTATACAAACTTAATCGACTAAGCTCTGCGTTTGGTAAGTTCATCTACCATTCTGGTTGGTCTCCAGACTGGATTGTGCGCTTATATCGCACCGAATATACGCAATATAATGATTCGCTCGTTCATGAAAAAGTTGATGAGAAAAACTATCAAACTGAAAAACTGGATGGTCGACTGCATCACTACACTTACGAGCACCTTCATCATTACATCAATAAAACCACTGGCTACCTCAAGGCCTGGACGGATGAACGTGAAGGTAAAAAGAAAGCAGGTTTAACGACCGCTATCGTTCACGCTCTTGCTAGCTTTTTGAAGATGTATGTTCTCAAACGAGGCTTCCTTGATGGCAAACATGGCTTCATTCTAGCTTGGCTAAGCATGCACTCTACTTTTGTAAAATATATCGATCTCTACTTACGTGAACAGGCAAAAAAATCATGAAAACGACTTTAATTATCACCACTTACAACTGGAAAGAAGCATTAAAAGCGGTGTTAGAAAGCGTGAAACGTCAAACCGTTTTGCCTGATGAAGTCATCGTTGCAGATGACGGTTCTCGAGACGATACCAAAGCAATGATCGACCAACTGCGTGACGGCTTTCCGGTTCCACTTATTCATAGCTGGCAGGAAGATAATGGCTTTCGTGCTGCGATGAGCCGCAACCGTGCCATCGCAAAATCCTCTGGTCGTTATATCATAATTATTGATGGTGACATGGTGCTATCACCATCATTTATTGAATCACATAAACGCGTCGCAAAGCCAAATTGGTTTGTGCAGGGTGGACGTGTGCTGACAGATGAAAACTGCAGTAAAGCGATTATGGAAAGCAGCCTAGTACCTTCTATTTTTAGCAAAGGTATTCGCAATCGCAAGAACTGTATCACCAATATACTGCTATCAAAATGGTTCTCGCGTAAACGTAATAATGCTAATTCAACACGCAGCTGTAATATGGCATTCTGGAGAGAGGATGCACTTGAGGTCAATGGCTTCAACCAAGATTTTGTCGGCTGGGGACGTGAAGATAGCGAGTTTGTTCACCGTATGTTGAATGCGGGCAAGTCACGTCTTTACCTAAAATTCGCAGGTGTAGGCTACCACTTGTACCACGTAGAAAACTCGCGCGCGTCACTCGGACAAAATGACGAGATTTTAGAAAACACCATTAAAAACAAGCTTAAACGCTGTGAGAATGGTGTTGATCAATTTTTAGAAGCTTAAGATTATAAAAAGGGGCGTTTCGCCCCTTTTTTATTGTTGCTGAGATAAAGCGAAGTACTTATCGGCAACCATCAATGAGATCAAACGCTCTTTACGTTTATCTTTGAACTGCTCAACCCACTGGTGCGCATTTTCAATGATCGCTAATGCTTCTTGCTCATTCGCTAGGTAATAATCCATCTTTTCGGGTAAATCCGAATAGTCATCCTTCACTTCAACATAGTGGACGCCTGCCTCTAACTTACCTTCCATAAACCAAGTCTCATATTTTGGCTTTGACATAATAACCAAGGAGTTAGACGACATAGCCCACTTAAGGTTGGTGGCCACATCATTGCCTTCTATACAGAGCAAAAACTTATACTGCAGTTGCTCTTCAATACTCATAAAGCCCTTTTCCCATGGTTTCCCTTCTACCGGGCGGGTCTGGCCAATATTGCATTGCGGATGGTTGTAAAACGCATGAATCACCTTTTTACGATGCGGCTGAAAACCCACGCCGCGCCACGCTACCATGTCCTTTTTATCTTGATAGCGAACAGGATCATCAATAAATTTAAAATGACGAACTTGATTAAGTTTCAACACCACTGAATTTTGGTTGTTACCAAAAATAGGGCGGCTTTTTATAAAGCTCGGTACATTGGGGATGTGTGTAACATCGCCGTTGATGTAGTTAAACGCAAAACTGGAAGGGAAATAGCGTACAACTTGGCGAAGATCGAAAAAATACGTCCAGCCTTTCGTTTTTTTGAATGTATCGATGGTCGAGTAACTTTGTTCTCGGCTATCAACTGAAAACGGCGTTTCACACTTATTGTAATAGTTCACCCGCTCAATACAGCGTTGCTGCTCTGCTTCGGTCAGATTCGAAAGTAAACGCTTGGCTTGTGCTCGATATACAAAGCGAGGGATAAGTATCGAGAGAGCGTTTGAGAAATAATAAGGGAACTTACTGTCTTTCATTGAGTTTTTCCCCAATCGCGATGGCTACTGGCTTGGGAACGAATTGTTCGATACTTCCGCCATGAATCGCTACTTCTCTCACGATAGTCGACGATAAAAACGCAAACTCTTCTTCAGGAGTTAAAAATACGCTCTCGATTCCTGGTAATAGCTTTCGGTACATGTTGGTCAGTCCAAACTCGTATTCAAAGTCTACCGTTGTTCGTAAACCACGGATAAGAACCTTAGCTTTCTCATTTCTCGCGAAATCCACTAATAACCCGGAGAACCCCTTTACCGTCACACCAGGTAAATGCGCTACAACGTCCTGCATCAGTGCAACGCGCTCTTCCAATGAAAACATAGTGTTCTTCGATGGGCTTGCGGCTACGCCAATCACAACCTCATCAAACATTTCGTGAGTACGTTCTATTAGATTGAGGTGACCATTAGTCACTGGATCAAAAGTGCCCGGATAAATGACTTTCATATAATTTACTAAGTTATTCGAAACTGATTGAATTATTGAGGCTCGAACGCAAGATTACAACAACTTAAGCTCGATAATAGCTCGACTTACTTCTGACACTCACTACAAAAGAAGGTATTACGTTGGCCAATCTTTAGCTCTTGAAGTCGTTCGCCACACTCTGGGCATGGCTCTCCGGGTTTTCCGTAAACCAATAACTCTTGTGCAAAGTAACCCGGCTTTCCATCGGCTTGCGCAAAATCTTTCAGAGTAGTCCCACCTTGCGTAATGGCAATCTCAAGTGTCATTTTGATATTTTCAACAAGTAACCTCCACTCTTGAGAAGTCAACTTACCTGCGGGCCTTGAAGGGTGAATTCGAGATTTAAACAACGACTCATTCGCGTAGATGTTCCCAACACCAACCACGACTTTGTTGTCCATGATGAACTGCTTGACGGCGACACGCTTATTTTTAGCTTTCTCCGCTACATATTCCGCATTGAACTCTTCAGTTAAAGGCTCAGGCCCCATGTTTGCTAGCACAGCATGTGACTCGCCAGGAGCACACCACAGCCATGCCCCAAAACGACGCGGATCGTTATAACGCAGTATTTTTCCACTGCTTAGTTTGAGATCCACATGATCGTGCTTTGCTGGCGGAAAGTCGGCATCTAGGACACGTAAAGACCCAGACATGCCCAAGTGAACAATGGCTGTACCTGTGTTTGTCTCGATCAGTAAGTATTTCGCACGACGGCTAATCGCACGGATCACCTGCCCTTCCAATTTTTTAAGCTCTGTAGGAATATCCCAGCGCAATTTAGGCGTTCGAAAAGTAAACGACTGGATCGTTTGTCCAACCATGTGGGGGCTAATCCCCATACGGCTCACTTCAACTTCTGGCAACTCAGGCATTAGATTCTCCAATTCACCGGCTAATAGTTCTCGCTGCTAGCATAATCGAAAAGAAAAACGATAAATAGGGAAGCTTATTAGGGGTATAGGCGCAAAAAGGCTCTACTCTGGCATAAGGTAGTTTTCATCGACGGAGATAGCGACCCATTTGTCTTGCCAGGTTTTAAATAGCCAAAAATCAGGTAAACGAAAGAAAGTCACCCGCTGCGGCTCTTCGAGATCCTGATACCAAACTTCTACCGTTTCAGGTACCGTCAGGTTAGGTTTTAAATGATCGTACTGTTCTGAGGTGAGCTCGGTCCCTTCCAATGATTGCCAGCGTGATACAAGTTCACTGATCGGTGCATCAACTTTGATGTTGGATTGCCATCGTCCATCATGCAGTTCAAACTCCCAGCCACTATAGTACAAAGACTCCACCGTATAGTCGGAGCGAAGTACATTTGGGTAAGGGTCTGCTTGGTCTGTTAATAGGTAAGTTTTGATCCACATCGGCGCATTTAAGATCACTATAAACGCGATAATGCCCAGAATAAGAATATTGTTCCATCGGCGGCGACGAGCCGGACTCACACGCATAACCATCTCTACTCTCTTATCGTTATGAGTAAACTACCAAAGAGTATTGAGCTTGACTAGAACAACGGTGTGCAAGTGTGTAGGGAAGTGGTAACGAAGCGGCAGAGAGCGATCAATCAAAAATTCGAGTATAGAGTCGGACCAGTAAAATAACTTCAGCAGTACTTTATAATCCGATGACGTACTGAACACTTTATCTTCAGCACTTTTATTCAGGTAATAAAAAACCCAACTCGAAAGTTGGGTTTTTCAATTCATCAAAGAGACTGAAACCAATTATTTGATTTTTGCTTCTTTGTACATAACGTGCTGGCGAACTACTGGATCAAACTTTTTGATCTCAAATTTGCCTGGCATGTTACGCTTGTTCTTATCAGTTGTGTAGAAGTGGCCTGTACCTGCAGAAGATACTAGACGGATTTTCTCACGAACGCCTTTCTTTGCCATTGCTTATTTCCTCTTAAACGTTTTCGCCACGTGCACGCATGTCTGCAAGAACAGTATCAATACCTTTCTTGTCGATGATGCGCATACCTTTAGCAGATAGACGTAGTTTAACAAAACGTTTTTCGCTCTCTACCCAGAAACGATGAGTTTGTAGGTTCGGCAGAAAACGACGCTTAGTAGCATTTCGTGCGTGTGAACGGTTGTTACCCGTTACTGGACGCTTACCAGTTACTTGGCATACTCGTGACATGAATGTCTTCTCCAAAATCGTTTCAGCTCGATATCAACCTTGGTGGCCGAACCTCTCTATCTCTCGAAAAGAAGTTAGAGGTTAAGAACCGCTATGGAAAATCCATACAAGGCTATCAAAGGTCGCGCATTATACTAACTTGATATGCATTGCTCAAGACCCGAACAGATCCTTTTTACAGGTTTTCGTGATCTTTTTTTAGACAGCAGATTTTTTTAGCAGTCCAAGCTGAATTCAGTTAAAAATTTAGTGGCGTGGATGATAGCAGATTTTTAGCAACTAACAACCTAAAAAACGCACAGTTATATCCAGCCTCTTTCAGCAAAAGAGACACTTTCCCCATCTCCGATGACGAAATGGTCCAAAATACGAATATCCACCAATGCTAATGCGTCGATGAGACGCCTTGTAATCCTTCTGTCAGCTTGGCTCGGCTCAGCGACGCCTGAAGGATGATTGTGCGCCAAAATCAAAGCCGCCGCGTTATGATGCAGAGCACGCTTGACGACTTCTCTCGGATACACCGACGCTGCATCCAACGTTCCTTCAAATAAAATTTCATCTTTTATCACTCGGTGCTGGTTATCGAGAAAAAGAATATAAAAAGCCTCTCTTTGCCGATCCCTTAAAATAGAAGACAGATATAACTTAGTTTGGTCGGGGCTGGTTAAGGCATCACCACGCTTTAGCGTCTCCGCCAAGTAACGTTGTGTCATTTCTAGTACCGCTTGCAACTGAACATACTTGGCTTGCCCTAATCCTTTGTGACGACAAAACTCTTCTTCTGATGCTGAAAATAGTTGTCTGAGCGAACCAAAGTCTTGAATAAGGAAGTCTGCAAGCTCAATCACGTTCATTCCGCGGGTGCCTGTGCGCAAGAAGATGGCCAGCAGTTCGGCATCGGTCAAAGCTTGCGGCCCTCGTTGCAGTAGCTTCTCTCTGGGCATGGACTCATTTGGCAAAGCTTTCAATATCATCTGATGTCTCTTTATATGGAAAGTGTCCCTATTCCACAAAACAAAAAGCGAAAGTCGAGTATGACTTTCGCTTTCTTCGTACCATCAGTGCTTTCCATGCAACTTAACAGTTCATCAGAGTTTAAAGTTGCCAACCAAGCCGTGAATTTCCGTTCCAGACTGTGATAGCTGCGTGCTGATTGACTCGGCATGCTGCAACGTCTCATTAATGTTGTTCACGATCTGTTGAATAGCCACTAAGTTTTGGTTGATGTCTTCTGCAACCGCACTTTGTTCTTCTGCGGCAGACGCGGTTTGAATACCCATATCTCGAATTGTTCCGATAGAATGATGAACACCAGAAAGAGATTGCTGAATGAGCGCAGATTCTTCCGCCGTTTTGACACCTCGTTTTTGGCTCACCGACATCGTACTGACCGCTCTTGATACACCATTTTGTAGCTGCTTGAGCATGTCGCCAATTTCATGAGTACTATTTTGCGTACGACTGGCTAACGAGCGCACTTCATCCGCAACGACGGCAAACCCTCGACCTTGCTCACCGGCTCTAGCCGCTTCAATCGCCGCATTTAGGGCCAACAAATTCGTTTGCTCGGCTATCTCGCCAATCACATCCAGCACTTTGGTTATTTTTTCGGTCTGTAAACTCAACTCAGAAATTGCATCTGACGTGCTGTCTATCTCCGTCACGAGTTCGGTAATGCCTTCTATTGCTTGCTCGACCTCATGCTGAGCGGCGGTGACTTGACTGTTGGCATCGTCAATTGCCTGCGCGGTCGAATTGGTATTGCTGGCTACTTCTTTGGCAGTCATGCTCATTTGCGTCACTGCCGTCACGACTTTGTCCGTCTCTAAACAGTGATCCTGCATTTGACCGCTCGCTTGGCTGGTCTGAGTGTTCAGGCTTTGAGAAACGGTCTGTACTGTCGTCGCAGAGCGATGAATGTCCTGCATCAGTGGGTGCAGCTTATCCATAAACTCATTAAACGCGGCCGCCACTTCACCGACTTCATCCTGACTTTCGACTTTTAAACGAGCCGTTAAGTCACCGCCGCCTGCGGCAACATCTTTTAATGAAGCCGCGACATGTTGTAATGGCTGAATGCCTTTAGACACCACGATACTGGTGAGAACACTGGTAATGATCAATCCAATAACGGAAATCAACACGGCAGATAACGTATGCTCTTTTAGCTCTTGAGTCTTTAACTCTCTGTGCATCGCAACTTGCTGGTCGATGTCATCAATATAAACGCCAGTACCTAAAACCCAGTCCCATTTCGATAGATATTCTGCATAGCCCAACTTAGGCGCTTGTGCGTCAATGGTCGGTTTGTGCCACGAGAAATAGAGGAACCCATCCCCTTTTTGAGAAGCGTCAATCAAGCCCGCAATAACTGCGACCCCATTTTCATCTTTTAAGTCGTAAAGGTTTTTACCCTCTAATGCAGGTTTGATGGCGTGCAACGTATTCACACCTTGAGAGTCGTAGGCAAAAAAGTAACCATCGCTTTCAAAGCGCATGGCTTTCAGAATTTCTTTTGCTGCCTCTTTATTACTTCCATTTACATCCGCGTCGTATAACGGTTTTATCGCCGTCACGCCCATCATCATATAGGCTTGTAACTCTTTCTTTTTCGTTTCGATGAGCTCTTGCCTGTCTCTTGCTAACTCCGCTTCCAAACTTTTACTGCTGTTGATGTAATACACCACTGAGATCAACGTAGTGATCAACAGCAGCGGAATTAGGGTTATCAGCAGCAATTTGTTTCGACTTTTCAACACCATGGTTTCCACTACCTCTTTTTCTTTTCAGACTTGCAAACTCCGCGCAACTTGTCTGTGAGGTAGGCGAGAATTTTCCCTTCCTCGGTCAGATTAATACTCTGGAGTTTGATGTGAATTATCTTCTCGTTATATATGCTCGGGCGGTCAGACTTTGAATTGTGTTAAAATCCGGTCATCAAATTGGAGATCTCACATGCAAACACTAGCAGGAAAGAAAATTCTACTCGGCATCAGTGGCGGTATTGCCGCGTATAAATGTGCGGAGCTAACCCGTCGCCTCATAGAGAGAGGAGCGCAAGTTCAAGTTGTAATGACGAAAGCCGCAAAAGAGTTCATTACCCCTTTAACCATGCAAGCCGTTTCGGGCCGTCCTGTCTCTGACAGTTTACTAGACCCAGCAGCGGAAGCCTCTATGGGCCATATTGAATTGGCCAAATGGGCAGATTTAGTGCTATTAGCGCCCGCGACCGCGGACTTAATCGCGCGCATGTCCGCAGGCATGGGGAACGATTTACTTACTACGCTCGTGCTCGCGACGGATTCCCCTGTTGCTGTTTCTCCGGCGATGAATCAACAGATGTATCGCAATATCGCAACCCAAGAGAACATCGCTACGTTAGCGCGTCGTGGTATGCACATCTGGGGCCCTGCGGCAGGGGAGCAAGCCTGTGGTGATGTAGGACCAGGTCGAATGCTGGAACCAATGCAGCTAGTACATCTATGTGAACAGTTCTTTCAACCAAAATTGCTAGAAGGTAGGTCGATACTCATTACCGCCGGACCAACTCGCGAAGCGATTGATCCAGTGCGTTACATTACGAACCATAGCTCCGGGAAAATGGGCTATGCATTGGCGAGCGCCGCAGCGCAGATGGGAGCAAAAGTCACCCTCGTGAGCGGTCCTGTCAGTTTAAATACGCCCGTAGGTGTTGAGCGCATAAATGTTTCCAGTGCACAAGAGATGCACGAAGCCGTTATGACACATGCAAACCAGCATGATGCCTTTATTAGCTGCGCTGCCGTTGCCGACTACCGCCCACAAACGATCGCGTCTCAAAAGTTGAAAAAGACAGAAGACAACGACGAAATGGTCATTAATATGGTTAAAAATCCTGATATTGTTGCATCTGTGGCAGCAATGACGGAGAAGCGTCCGTTTACCGTCGGTTTTGCGGCTGAAACCAATGATGTAGAGACCTACGCTCGAGGCAAGTTAACAAAGAAAAACCTCGATATGATCTGTGCAAACGACGTTTCGGTTGCAGGGCAAGGATTTAATAGCAACGACAACGCAATTACCCTTTACTGGCCTGAAGGTGAACTTGCGCTCGCTTTAGAATCAAAAGAAGCATTGAGCTTTAAAATTCTCGAAAAAATGCATCAATTGATGTAACTAACGTTTGAAAACCCTGCCAATTTTTTACAAAAGCTGGCATAAATTTGGTACAAAAATGACAACTAAGGGTGTTAAATCTCCCATTCCACCCTTAGTGGTCTAGTTTGAGGCGAAATAGCGTCTTATAATCCCCTCCGCTCAACTTTGTATTTTGAAAGGAAGTAACTAATGGCCGGCAGTAAAAAATCCAACCGTCGTGAAGAGATCTTACAAGCATTGGCAGAAATGCTTGAATCAACAGATGGCGCTTCACGCATTACTACGGCAAAGCTGGCCAAGCAAGTCGGCGTTTCAGAAGCCGCGCTGTATCGTCATTTCCCAAGTAAAGCGCGCATGTTCGAAGGGTTGATTGAGTTTATTGAAGAAGCCTTGATGACACGTATCAACCGTATTCTAGACGACGAAAAAGATACACTAGAGCGTATTCGTATGGTGATGCACCTTATTTTGGCGTTCTCTGAACGTAACCCAGGTCTGACACGCATTTTGTCGGGTCATGCTCTAATGTTTGAAAATGAACGTCTACGTGAACGCATCAATCAACTCTTTGAGCGTATAGAAACACAATTGCGCCAAATCCTGCGTGAACGTAAGATTCGTGAAGGGAAGTCTTTCCCTGTCGAAGAGCGCATCCTAGCCGCGCAAATTCTGGGACAAGTTGAGGGGAGCCTAAACCGCTTTGTGCGTAGCGACTTTAAATACCAGCCGACTGCAAACTTTGACGAGTACTGGGCGCTTTTGAGTGCACAAATAAAGTAAAAGACTATGAGTAAAGACAAATACACGCAGCCCGAGTTTTCTCTTTCACTTCTTCACCCTCGTAACTGGGGCGTATGGCTTGGTTTTGGTCTGTTGGCCATCCTCGTCAATATTCTTCCTTATCGGCTGCTGCTTTCATTAGGTCGTTCACTCGGTAAACTTGGCATGCGCTACGGTAAAAAGCGTGTCCACGTTGCTCAGCGTAACTTAGAATTGGCCTTTCCAGACAAAACACCTGAAGAGATTCAACATATTGTTGAAGAGAACTTCAAAAATACCGGTATGGCACTGATAGAAACCGGAATCACTTGGTTCTGGCCGACTTGGCGCTTTAAAAACCTGATCGTCGAGAAAGATCTCGGCGCACTGCGTGAAAAAGCCAAAGAAGGTAAAGGCGTCCTACTTTGTTGTGTCCACGCTCTTAATCTAGAGATCACTGCGCGTGCTTTCGCCGTGTTAGGCGTGGCCGGGTACGGCGCGTTTCGTCCGCATAATAATCCTGCTTATAACTTTATCCAGTATTGGGGACGGACACATAACGGCAATAAACTGATTGATCGTAAAGATGTAAAAAAGATGATTCGTGTATTACGCAGTGGTGAGCGTCTGTTCTATTTACCGGATCACGATTACGGTCGCAAAAAATCAGTATTTGTGCCCTTCTTTGCCGTAGACGATGCGTGTACAACAACAGGCACGAGCATTCTGGCGTATACCTCAAAATGTGCGATCATCCCAGGCTCAGGGTTTCGCAATGACGAAGGAAAATACGACATCATCGCCGATAAGTGCATTGAAGCCGACTATCCACAAAAAGACGAAGTCGCCGCTGCCGCTTATATGAACAAGTATGTGGAAGAAGTCATTCTACGCGCTCCAGAGCAATGGATGTGGCTCCATAAACGCTATAAAACCATGCAAGATGAGCATGTCGAGAAAGGCATTCGCTATAAGTAAGTGGTCAAGGCGATGAATCCAAAAACAAAAAAGGGCAGATGAATATCCATCTGCCCTTTTTACTTTTTCAGAAAAAGTAACCAATTAAATGCCGTATTCTGCGCGGTATGCTTTGACTGCTTCTAGATGCTCTTTGTCTGTGCCTTTCTCTTCAAGGAAAGTCACAAGGTCAGTCAAGCTAACGATCGAGATGATTGCACAACCAAAGTCACGCTCCACTTCTTGAATCGCAGACAACTCACCTTTGCCTTTTTCTTGGCGGTCAATCGCAACCAACACACCAGCAAGGTCTGCGCCATTTGCTTGAATGATTTCCATCGATTCACGAATCGCAGTACCTGCTGTGATTACGTCATCTACTAGCATGATACGACCTTCAAGCGCAGAGCCTACAAGGTTACCGCCTTCGCCGTGATCTTTCGCTTCTTTACGGTTGAAGCAGTAAGGCGTGTCGACGTCATGATGATCCGCCAGCGCGACTGCTGTTGTCGTCGCGATTGGAATCCCTTTGTACGCAGGGCCAAACAGCACATCAAACTCAATGCCTGAATCAGCGAGCGCGGCTGCGTAAAAACGACCAAGACGCGCTAGGTCACGACCAGTATTGAAAAGACCAGCGTTAAAGAAGTACGGGCTTTTACGGCCAGATTTCAAAGTAAACTCACCAAACTTAAGAACTTCTTTCTCAAGTGCAAACTCAATAAATTCACGCTGGTATGCTTTCATTATTTTCTCTCTATGTCCTTGGTTTCTTGTGTCTCTTCTCGACAATCATTCATTTCTCTATTGTCGAGATAAAAAAATAGCCCCCATAATGGGAGCTATCTAAATCAATTGGCTAACGCCGCCTTCTGCGCTGCGACAATTTCTGTAATGCCGACTTTCGCCGACTCGAGCAATGCCATCAGCTGTTCGTGACTGAACGGTTCACCTTCTGCGGTGCCCTGAATTTCAATCATCTTGCCTTCTTCGGTCATTACTACGTTCATGTCTGTGTCTGCCGCTGAATCTTCAACGTATTCAAGATCACACAATACTTCGTCGCCTAGTAAGCCGACAGAAACTGCCGCTACGTGGCCTTTCATTGGATTCGCTTTTAGCTTGCCGCTATCCACTAGGTGTTGGAATGCATCGGCCATTGCAACACTTGCGCCGCTGATAGATGCAGTGCGAGTGCCGCCGTCTGCTTGGATAACGTCACAGTCAACGGTGATCATGAACTCACCCATGGCTTTTAGATCGACCACAGCGCGTAGGCTTCGCGCGATAAGACGCTGAATTTCCATCGTACGGCCGCCTTGTTTGCCACTTGCCGCTTCACGACGAGTACGAGAATGTGTTGCTCGAGGTAGCATGCCGTATTCAGCTGTAACCCAGCCTTTACCTTGACCTTTTAGCCAACGTGGCACAGATTCTTCGACGGTCGCATTACACAACACTTTGGTGTTACCGAACTCAACTAGCACTGACCCTTCAGCGTAAGCTGTGTAGTTACGAGTAATTTTGATAGGGCGAACTTGATCCGCCTTGCGATCGTTTGGACGCATGGGCATCTACCTTAAATATGAGGAGAAGACGATTTGGTTGGGCGAAGATTATAACGGAATCGATTCCGGATTCATAGGTTACGCCGCTGGCACAACATAAACAATCCATACATCCCGCGCACCTATCGACGCAGCATGATACACTCTTGAAGTAATTTTCAAAAAATGAAGACAGGAAAATTCGATGATTTACAGTATGACAGCGTATGCACGCAAAGAAGTAAAAGGCGATTGGGGCTCTGCGGTATGGGAAATCCGCAGCGTGAACCAGCGTTATTTAGAAACATACTTCCGCATGCCAGAACAATTTCGCGGGTTAGAGCCCGTTTTACGTGAGCGCTTTCGTAAGCGCTTAGCACGAGGCAAAGTAGAATGTAATCTGCGTTTTGAAGCAAACCCTGCCGCAAAAGGTGAGCTTAGCATCAATGAAGCGCTTGCTAGCCAGGTAATTAAAGCCGCTGAACAAGTCATGCACATGACTGGTGAACTGAGCCGAATCAATCCATTTCAAGTCATGCAATGGCCGGGGGTAATGGAAACGCCAGAGCAAGACATGGATGCGGTAAATAAAGTGCTACTAGAAGCGTTTGATGGCGCAATGGATGAATTTATTGAAGCGCGCGCTCGTGAAGGCGAGAACATGAAGGCGCTGATTGAGCAACGCCTAGAAGCGATCACATCAGAAGTTGTGAAAGTGCGCGCACGCATGCCAGAAATACTAGAGTGGCAACGTGAACGACTATTCTCGAAGTTCGAAGACGCTAAAGTGGAACTGGATCCATCTCGTATCGAGCAAGAGCTTATCCTTCTGGCACAGAAATCAGACGTAGCAGAAGAGCTAGACCGTCTTGATTCTCACGTAAAAGAAACCACGAACATTCTGAAAAAAGGTGGCGCAGTGGGTCGTCGTCTGGACTTCATGATGCAAGAGTTCAACCGTGAATCGAACACGCTAGCGTCAAAATCCATCAGCACCGACATCACCGCATCGGGCGTTGAACTGAAAGTTCTAATTGAACAGATGCGTGAGCAGATCCAGAATATAGAATAGTGTTTTTACCTGTTTCATAGCGTCCCAAACATCAATATAAGCCACTGATTATAGTGGCTTTTTAATATCCATTGTTCCTATTTGTTTCACTGTGTTTCCTCTAGTATCATGCGAACTGATGACACAGATGATGACACAAACACCTGTGTCATCATTTTCCAATGATAAAGACAGCAAAGAAATTAGAACATGAACAATAAACAACTTGATGCCCTAATAAGAAAAGGCGAAGACACCATGCTTGGCCTTGGTGATGGGCTCTATTTCCGTATCGCAAGGAAAAAGCCGTCTTGGGTTGTAAAATATATAATCGCTGGCAAAAGGGCTCAGATCGCCTTACCTCAAATCTACCCTTCTCTGTCTATCAGCGAAGCAAAACGACAAGCCCTAGATATTCGTCAAAAAACAAAACTCGGTATCGATCCTAAATCCGAAAGGAAGAAAGGTGAGTTTAAAGCGATTCACAATGTAGATGCTCTCTATGAGGACTGGTATCAAGCTTTCGCTGTTAAGCAACTAAAGCACCCGCATATCCCTGAACGATACTATAGAAAAGAGGTCAAGCAGCATATCGGGGTTATGACTATCAGCGATGTAACGCCACAACACATCCGATTAATCATTGAGCGTATTGTCGAGTCAGGCAGAAATAGCATTGCGAACAAAGTATTACTGTTTTTAAAACAGTTGTTTAATCATGCTATTAAACTGAACCTTACAACCTTTAATCCAGCACAAGCCTTTTCTCCTAAAGATGCTGGTGGCACAGAAGTAAGCAGAAATCGCTGCCTAAGAGTCGATGAAATCAACTATGCCTTTAGGGTTATGCGCAGCCAGAGCCCTTCATTTACAAGGGACAACTATCTTGCTTGTTGCCTGTTACTCTGTTTTGGTTGTCGCAAAGGGGAATTAATTAGCGCCAAATGGGAAGACATCGATTTATTAGGGAGAATCTGGCATTGCATTCCAAATAAACAACGGAGGAATGCTCCGGTGCAAAAAGTATCTATCCCTATCCCAGATGTTGCTGTGTCATGGCTTGAAGAACTTAAATACCGAGCCGGCGGTTCCGAGTACGTGTTTCCTGCACGAAAGAAGAGCAAGCGAGGATATATCTCTGATGACACTCTTAACCATGCCCTTCAAACGCTGATGGGAATAGACCCTAGTAGTAAGAAAACAGCTTATTCGAACCTGATGCCTGATATAGAGCCCTTTACTGTTCATGACTTACGCAGAACATGCAGAAGCTTACTTTCTCAGCTTGGAGTCAGTGAGCAAGTGGCTGAACGCTGTCTAAACCACAAGATACAAGGCGTTGTAGGGATTTATGACCGATACCATTATTTAGATGAGCGTAGAGAAGCTTTAAATAAACTTGCCAACTTTCTTGAGCCATTTTTAAAACCCACGCCACCAGCTACAACCAATGGCGTGATAAAAAACGTTGGTGACGACTTTTTAGATAGTTCGCAAAAGCCAACAATTGAACAGATTGCATAGGCTAAACACACAAATTTTATTGGTGATCAAGATCACAAATTAAAAGCTCAACGTTGAGCAATTTACAAGGGGAAGCGTTAGGATGCCCCCCATTGGAACATACGGAAACTTTCTGTAACATCCAACAAATCAGTTTCCCCACCAAACTGAAACGCTACTGTAAGCACGAGGTAACCCCCCATGATTACAAGTAGCAACCTAACCGCAGGGTTTGACCGCATTATTAGAGAAGAGGAAAGAAAAGCTCTGACCTCAATCTCGCGGACACAAGCGTGGCGTTTAGAAAAACGTGGACTTTTTCCAAAGCGAGTAAAGCTTTGCGGTTCACACTCTGTAGGTTGGCGACTATCAGAGATTATGAATTGGATTGAAAGCAGAGGTGCAGATCATGAGTAATTATGATTTTGCTGCAACGGTTTCAGCTAATTCAATCAGAATTGTATCTAAACGAGAGCTAGCCGAAAGATTAGCAGTCAGTGAACGTACAATTCATCGAATGGTAGAGCGTCAGGAGATAAAACCACCACTAAGAACCCCAAAAGGGTATATCCGTGGATGGTTCGAGCAAGACATAAGTATGCTATTTTCCTAGACATCGTCAACTTACATAAAGGGCTTTCGAGCCCTTTTTCTTTTATTGAACGTGTCCTCATATGTCCTAAATTGACACTATTTGGTACTAGTTCTTTTCAAAAAACCGCTAACAAGCCCAATTCACGCCTAACATTTTAGTATGACGAAGGTGGGTTATTAATATAATTATATAGTGTTCATGTCTGATAAAGATCTAGTTATACATCCGTACTATAAGCATGTCGCCTACTACAACTACAAAGGCATGCAACAGCCTGTATTCTATTATCCTGAAGGGATTGATATTAAAGCTCTTCATCAAGCCTACAACCAATTGGATAATCTCTTTACTTATCACTCTCGGATAACCATCGTTTTAATCCAATTCCACCAAACGACTCAACTCCCCCACAACAAACATCTATCGAAGTTTATAGCGAGACTCAAGACGCTCTGTATCAAGCACTATAAAATTAGAGGTGATCGATTTGGCTACGCATGGGCGCGGGAAGAAGGGAAAGACGGTACAAATCAGCACTATCATATTGCCATTATGATTGATGGACACGTATGCCAAAAATCTTACCAAATAACCCAGCTAGCTAAACAGGCATGCAAGGATATTAGCCCTTTTTATTACATATATGCCCCTAAGCGAAATCTGTTTAAAGTTAAACGGACAGGGAGTGGCCGTATACTCAGAGCCGCCCGTATGAGAGCAAGCTATGCATACAAATACGCCTCTAAGGAGAAGGTTCCTGTTGGAGTGCGTCGATTCGGTTGCAGCTCGATAAAGCCAAAATCATCACTCTCTCATTTGTAAGCACAAGCAGCACACAATGCGATCTTTTTGTGATCTTTATGACGGAAAATATTGGTCAATAAATCAACTTCAGGCTTAGACACTGATGTCATTCCCTTATAGATTCGGATATTTGCATAAACAGTGTAATGCGCACATCACGACATCAACCAATTGAGAAGTGCCAAAACCAAATCACAAAACCGCGCTCCCTTCTCCACTTTGTGTCACTTTTCAATCAGGATTTCAGTTTTTATAACGAAGTGATAGATATGAACATCTTTGATTTCGGCTGGTGGCTGCGTACTAGCGATATGACAATGCCAGCCCCAGAGCGATAAGCTAATAATATCGCCATGATTAATCAAATTGCGGCAACCTTGGAAAAACAAGGGGGTTGCCTTTCCATTTTCGAGCAAAAATTAAACAACTTTGTGACCATTTTTATTTTACTTGCACCATAAAACAAGCCTGTTTAAGTGGCATTCAATAGCATTGTTATTCGCACCAATCTGATACCACGTGCCACCAGCGACAGTGGAAACGAATGAATAGTGTAACCGGATAATAGTGTTTGATCTAAGTGAATAAAGTTTGTCAAAAGCTAATATAGTTTGATCATTTTTGATGTTTACAGTTGTTATGTCTGACTCGTTTTTGCCCCATTCCGTGCTGAAACCTATTGTTTACGTCAAGCCTAATATGCATCATTTGACTTAGTTTTCATTATGATTCTATAGTGCTGATTGTCGAATACTTGTTTAAGAAAAGGTCAACCTATGAGAGTACCGATAAAAGTAACCGAGCAAGGCGAGCACTACTTCGAGATCTCTGACGATTATCTAAAGGATCTCAATTGGTAGCAAGGTGACGAAATCATATGGACCGAAAATAAGGATGGTAGTTTTTCACTTATAAAGTCGAGCGATACCCCGCAGTAAACATCATTCTAGACAACGTGGGGTAATAATACATAGCTGCCGCCCAAATCGATTCAGATCAAATGTTTAGTTGATATATTCTAGCCAACCATGACTTCCCGCAAGAATCATTTATGATTGGGGCAGGGTCTAGGGCACACATTTGTCCAAGGCGATATCCTCCCTAAACGTACCGGCATAGTCGAGAAAGGAATTCGATGGCTCTTAAACCTAAACACACATTCAATAGTGCCCCAATTAAGGCTCAACGCATCTTCACCGACCGAGAGCTTCCGAGGGAGACATTCAGAAAGGCAATCCATAACTTTGACTCCACTGAGCATAGCGTCATTAATTTTTATGGTTTTGGCGGTATTGGCAAATCTCGATTGCTTAAAGAGCTCTCGAAAAGTGAATCTCTAACCAGTGACTGGTGCCATGTACGTATCGACATGGAAGACCCCGCTTATCAAGATTGCGCTTTTTGCCTCCGCTCATTGCGCCAAACCTTAGCCCAACAGTTTAAGCCCAAGCCGAGCTTTCGCTCCTTTGATTTTGCCTACCTGATCTATCTGCAAAAGGTAAACCCCGATATCACCATCAACGACCCTAGCCTAGAATATCTGCAAACCTCTGATCTGATGACGGACATCGCTCAAGCCATGGTCGAGACGCTAGAGGCACTACCAGTTGCTAGCGTAGTGACTAAGCTAGCCGTATTGGGCAAAAAAAGCGTGAACGTCCTAGAGCGCTGGTGGAGTTCGGCGGGCAGCCGTATCTTCACAGAGCTACCAAATCTAACTCCACAGCAAATCGCAGAGCGCCTGCCTATGATGCTGGCTGAAGACTTGAATGCTGCGTTAGATAAGGATGATGCACAAAAGCTGTGTGTCTTTATCGACTCATACGAGGCAATGTGGGACAACGCTTATCGTGAGGGGCACTTTTTTTCAGTCGATGAGTGGGTGCGTGAGTGGATTACCCATCATCCCAACGTGCTGTTTGTGATTGCTGGTCGAGACAAGCTGAGATGGTCAGAGTACCAGTCCGATTGGGCAGAGGTGTTGGATTCGCACATCCTCGAGTCACTCTCTGAAAACGATGCGCGCTATTTTTTGGAAAGCTGTGATATCCAAGATTCTGAAATCGTTGATGTTATCGTCGAGAACAGCAAGGGGGTTCCCTTTTACCTTGATGTCTCTGTTGATACCTATCAAAAAATTAAGTTCACTATATTACGAACCCCAACGCCGGATGATTTTCAGGGCAAGACTCAGAGAGAGATCTTAGATAGATTTATCCGCTACCTAGACCGAGCGGAGAGTGCAACCCTGAAAGTGCTGGCAAACTGTCGGCACTTCGATAGCCAACTTTTTCAATATATGATCCGGCAATACAATACCGGATACCCAGCTACCGAACTGGATAGGTTGACTCAGCACTCGTTTATCCAGACCTTGCCCGGACAGGCATTTTCGATCAATCCATTGATGAAGCGAGCCTTGCTCGACCATCAGTCTGATGAATCAAAAAACACCGCACTGACGTGCCTATTTTACTATTATGCCGACCAGATCAACGGCATCAATGGTGAGGCTCAGCTAGGCTACAAAAACTTCATCGAAGCCCAGCACTACCTTGAAAGTGCGCAGATCTCGGAGAAAGACCGAGAGGACTTCCTGCACCTGAGCGGTAAGCTGTACCAACAGCAGTGTCGTATGGATGAGGCGCTATCCGTGTTTGAAGACCTTGCCGCTATCGGCAGCTCTCCAGAGGCAATTGGGGAGGCGAAGGTGCAGATTGCTATGACGCTAAGGCAACATGGCCAGACGTCAAAAGCCCTTACCATCATCGATCCCCTCATTGAAGAGGCGCACCGTTCTCACCTTGAAATGATCCGCTGCCGCGCCATGACGCAACGTGGGCTTTGCTACCTTTCGTTAGGGTTAGAAACTCAAGACAGCGAGTATTTCCAAAAGAGCTATCAAGATTATCAAGAAGCACTGGTAATCGCCAAAGCGTTGGATAATACCGCTGAAACCATCTACATCAATCTATCAATGAGTACAGCGATGGAGTACCTAGGCCAGATCGATGAGTCGATTGAATTGCTACGCCAAACCAAGGCAATCGCAGCGCAAAATGATCTGCACCACTCCTACACCGATTGTCTAAATGGCCTTGCCCGTAAGCACTTGCTTAAGTGTGAGTATCAACAAGCCATTGAGCGAGCGGAGGAGGGGTTAGCATTGTGGCAGCGCAGTGGGTTCTACCGCGGCCAATTGGTAATGTATTGCCATATCTTAAATGCCCATGCGCAGCAACGTAGCGATATGAAGCACATCGAGAAAACACTCGCAAAGGCCGAGGAGGTATCTCTCCTCGTTACCGAGCAGGTGATCTGTGATATGTACGAGCAAGCTCGAAGCCATTGGGTAGATTCATTAGTTGCATCAGAGCTAACCCCCAGCTCTGATTAGAATGCCCATAAATTAGGTTTATAGAGTCAGAAGATAATACAGTTTGCAACGTTTCCTCTATCAGAGCGTTTGTCAGGGGTTATTTAACTGGCTATGGCAAACACACCTCTGCCCCAATATGTGTTTTGACTTCCATATTGAACTCGTAACTACCATTTCTTTTGGCCTACATTTCCTAATGACAACTGCTCACAGGTCAGTAGCTATTCAGTTAATAAAAGGGCTACACAGGCGACTAACGTAACATTGAAGGTATCAGTGACACCACCATTCTATTTCCAAAGATTTATTAGCAGGTAGCAAAAGTGTCTCAGTAAAACTTTCGGTTTAAATGCCATTCACTTTTTTAGAGCGGCAAGTCCACCTTAAAATACAAAACGCCCGATGAAGTACATCGAGCGTTTTAGTTAAAAAGTGTCAACCCATATCAAGACGGGCCAAAATGCAACTAAATTTGTGTGGGTGTGCTCATAGGTAGCTATGCTGCTGATAGTTCAGGATCGTTTTTAATGAATTCTCTAAACATCTTGGCCTTCTTAAGTAATCTTCTATAACCAAAGAAGTACAATAATATCGAAGCAGGTAACATAATAAACCCAATTAAAACAAATAAGAGCGGAATACTCAGAACACCAAGCAGAATTGATAACCATTTTAGAAATTTTGACTGTTTCTCTATTTTAACTGCAAAATAATTTAGAGACTCTGCATCATCAGCACCTAGCTGAGTTTTTGCTACCTTTTTAATAGTTTTATATTCAACTATATCCATGTGTAACTTCCTTTAAATTGGTTAAACATTACGGTGGTTAAAGGTATGCACCCATATCATTTACTAAAGGTTTCACTGCGTTATCGACAACTTTATGTAGGTCTTTTTGTGACATATTGCCTATACCGCTGGTGCCCATTTCCCAGTTGATTAGATCATTTTGTGAATACAGTTCTTCGCCGTTTTTTGAACGTATCATTTTTAATGTTAGATTCATTGGAATACGTGCTGCACCGTGAACAATCAGATCTTTAGCCATTACAAATTGATTGCTAACAGATGTGACATTTCCATGTGCTTCTTCAAGCTGTAAATCTATTAAAGCGTGAACACCTAAATGACGACCCACCTTTGCGATCGCTTCATTATATTCTTCGGGATCAGCTGCAAAAATATCTAAGTCTGGGGCGACTTTGTTCAAAGCGTTCTCAAAAGTATTGCGGTCGATAACTTTAAACTTTTTGATGCTTTCAACGTTCTTTTGGGTATATTTCGCCATGAGTTTATATATGGCTATGTTGTCTTCAGGATAGTTACCGGAATCATTAAGTTTATCGACGTAGTATACAATACCAACTGACTGCACTCGCTTGAAAACATCTGACTTTACAGGGTCAGCTTCCGTTAATGGCGTAACTCTTGTCATTGCGAACTGACCAGAACTGGCTTGCATTCCAATTAATGCTCCGCAACCTGTTAAGGACATGGTAGATGCTAAAAGAGTTGCAATTAAAAGTTTCTTAGTCATGTATGAAAATATCCTTTTGTAATATAAATTTCAGACGACAAAATTTTCTAGTTCATATCTAGGTTAAATCTGAGTCATGCTAAGGTTAAGTTTGGGTCATGTTGAGGTTAAATCTCACATTTGAGATGTTTCGAAACATACGCTATTTCAAATGGAAAATACATATTTTTCTAATAAAAAATAGATATTTAGTGATAAAAGTCAGACAAATAACTTAACTAGTTAATGCTATTGCCATTGCGCTAACCTTTCTGGCTCAAGCAGATAAAACACTATCCGATTGCGTCAGCAGTGCTGCGCTTTGGTCGTAAACCGTAGCTGTTAGGTCGGCAAGACTTTCCCAGAGCTATTGATACAGGTTTATCTGTTCCGCATGTCGCGTAATGTAAGGGTAAATGCCCGCTATGGTGCGGAGAATTCAATGATAACTAAAGAGCATGGGAATAAGAGACAGCGATTACTTCAAACTGAAGATAAAAGAGGTATGTTCAATTTTCATCCTTCTGTCTCTGCTCATGTAAGCGGAGAAGAGCCCTTTAAGTAATGCTAAAAGTGGTTATTGCGGCGGGTAATTTTCTTGTATTGAGTTGGTATTCGTTCGTATGAATAAGTAAAACGAAAAACTGTAGGCATATCGTTATGAACATGACTAAATGATTGATATATTAATAGTTAAATTCAAGGAATTGGTAGGGAAATCATGCGTACGCTCAATGCTCAAGAAATTGGATATCTAGGCAACTACATCTTAGCAAAGGGAATAGCCAGTAAAGATAACAGCGAGAAGCACATCCTGGTGCCAGAAAAAGAAGATAGTGAGCTGCCACTGTTCATGTATCAACAAAAGGCAAAACAAAGGATCAAAGAGCTTCAAGGTACCGACCTTTCACCATACGTATATAATTTGGTTAATTGCAAAGACCAATCAGAGGTTACCATTGCTGGTAACTTATTAGAGTTCGTGGTGATTTCAGAAAGTGCCGTTATTTTCGGTCAATTTAATGAATACTCTTGGGAAAAAGTCACACATGACATCCGTCGATTAATGACCGATGGTGTTCACAAAGGCATTTGTTATCCTAAAGAGAGAGTAAGCGAAGAAGTCGCTGATCGAATCTTGGCTCCTACACAGCCTTACATTATTGATGCACTCCTCAAAGAGTTTGAATTACCAGCTACCGAAAAAGATGCAATCGTCATAGAAATACACGATCCAACCATGCGAAAGCATCCTCTTTATATCGATATTATCCATGCAATTTACTCAATATTAAGTGACAAAATTGATGTAGAAAAAAACAACTCGGAACCTCGCCAGTTTGTCGAGCATCGGTTTGATAATTTTGATTACACATCGATTGATCAGTTTACGCTTGAATAATATTGAGCGTGTTTAAAGGACTAGATTTTCAAAAATTCTAATTATAAATAGGGTACGAACGAAGTTGTCTAATAATACTAACACTCAACCTAACGAGCGCTTACAAGTGCTTAGTTGTTATGGTGCCATTTTTGGCTCTATGATACTTATTAAAATTCACTTTGCTTTAACAATATTGGCTTATATAGGCATCTATTGTTGGGCGAATAGATGCATGACACTTTCTAAAGACAAAGTATATAAAGCACACTTCCAAGAGATAGATACCTACTTAGGAGGGGGAGCCATCGTTGTTCCAGCTCTAGGCTTGATAATTTTTCTCTTCAACTTATGGGAGTCTACCCTTAGCACTATCATTCAATTCGGTGTAGGTTTCTTCCTCTTCGTTATTATAGGAACGGTCTACATAAATTTAGCTATTCGCACCTTCAAAGCCTATCATTCTACCGCTCCAGACAAAAAGGTACTTTTCGATGGCAAGTACGATGAAAATCTCGGCTACATCGACCGAAAGAAAAAGTACAAATGGTTAAAGGTGATTATTGCAATTGATGTGATCTACTTGCTGTGCGAAATTGGATTGAATACCTCTATAGCAGGTGTTTCATCAGGCCTAGTGTTAAACCAAGATACGATAGATAAGGTTGAGTTTTATGGTCGAACCTTAAGCGGTATCGGTTTAGGTTTGTTTATTGCTTCTTTTGCTATTCCCGTTAAGTTGAGCCAGTCGCAGAAGTGGGTGAGGCTTTTCGTTATTTTAACGATATCCGTACCTGTGATGCACAAGCTGCAAGATATTTTGGTGGGAGGTATTGTTAGTGCTAATCAAGATAAAGCTAACCTTGCTAACTTGGTTGTGGATGTTCGTGATTATGGGATTAATTTTCCTCAGCATTTCAATTTGCTTAAAAAGGCCACGCCAGAAGGTGAGACTGCACCATCATACAGCGACACGCTGACGATCCTTTCTTACTTTCCTTTTACTAGAATCTCCGCGACTGAAGCTTATGAGGAATCGTTACGTACACCTGCCAATCTAGGATGGGTAGACCCCATTCTCAAACGTCGCTTAGAACATTCTCAAAAAGATCTATACCAAGCAGTAAACCAGTACATAAAGCTTGTTCAGTTCAACGTTGAAGTGCATAACACTATGGTAAAGCATAAGCTTCCGTTTAACCTCGCTTTAGAGGCCCACTTGATGTATCAAGCCGTCAGGCAGGCAGAACGGACCTTTATGGATGGCCCCTATAAGCGCATGCAATCAGAGATAGAGTCGGTCGCTAAAAAACGATATCGCGGCAGCAGAGTCAGGAAGCAGAACCTGCGGAATATTTATAGTTATTATAAAACCGGTAAGCAAAAAGGTAAGCTCAATACCAAAGGTATGTATAACCTGGATTATTTACGCAGCCAAATGGCTATGAATCTTAACTGGATTTTTAACCCGAATCGAAAAGACATCAATTATTTCGACAATATACGCCTATTTGAACTATGCGATAGCAACAAACTATGCCCTGGAGACGATGATTGGGATTACACATTAGCCCTAAAGCATATTGAGAAAAAATACATTGAGATAAAAGCTACTAGAGCTATGTATCCTAGTGAAATGCCATATGTTCAACAAGAAACAGGGTTCCCGTACGGATTAAGCGACTCGAAAGATTTAAGCCGTTACGATACATTCTTCAACGAAACACAAAACGCAATCATTGAGGGATTAGGCTTTAGACCTTTAGTTCGCCCATACGAACTGAGGAGCGAATACGAATATGGTGACCGCCAAATGGAGGTCAAAGATGTAATCAAAGCCTACTCTAAAGCTTATAACCGATATTCAGATGTCACTAAGTATTGGACAAGCCAGGAAATGAAGGGCCGGGATACAGCACTGAACAATACACAACTGGTGTTTAGAAGTCGCCTAGATGGTAAGTCACTACCGTTTAACAAGTCTATATTCCGTTCGCAGGTGAGTAGTAAAGCCGTAATGGGTATAAAGGAAGTGAGAGACAATCTTCGACACATTATGGGCGATTTCTATTTTGATATCGACTCAACATCGCTGAGAGAAAGTGAATTTGAAAATATATTGAACGAAAAAATAGAATATTTAGTGGTTCAAAAACAAGTTCTGTACGCTTGGAACGTATCCTCGGATAATAAGGAAAAGAGTGACCTTTACCTTAAAACCGTCTTTGTTCCACCAATTGCTCTAGGTTTTTCACTCTTTTTTATTTTTGTTACTCTTATCCGTGTGATTGGGTACCCACTTGAGCTTAAAGCCATTAAAAGAAACGAAGCCAAACATTTGATGAAGTCGTCTGCAGTGAAATCTGTACTGGCGCTTAGCTTCGTCCTGCTGTTTACCGTCATAGGCATAAGCAAGCCTTATTCAGGTCAACTTACACAAAGTTCAGAGTATTTTTCCACGACTACCGGACGATTAGTGGGGCTCTGCTTTTTGGGTGCACAAAGTTTTGTATTGGCAAGTACATCTCATTTGTTTGAGCAACAGATAGTTGAGATGATCGATCACCCAGAAGGAAAGATTTGGTAACCCCACTGAGGAAGCAGGTACAAGTACAATTCATGCGTTTGAGAGGAAATTGTATTTTGGTTACTTAAAACATAATCGTGTTGCCTGTTTCCTCCTCTTGTAATTGTTGATTTGGCGGTTTGCGATACCAGACTTAAACCGTCAAATGCTAATTTCAAAGTTGCTATTGGTATAATTTTGAACATAAGCATAGCGGAATTAAGTATGTGACACCGAGCGAACGATAAAATGGTGATGATATAGAGATCCTCAAACGTCGGGAGCAGGTGTATCACAACGCAGCTTTAAAACACCCAGAAAGATGGTCGAAAAGGGCTAGGAACTGGAATCACATTGGTGAGGTTTTCTTAAACCCAGAAAGTAAAGCCCCCTAGTACGTTACGAGAATGTAAAAATGGCGACAGCTTGCTTGAAAAACTGCGGAAATAGGTGTTCGGAATGCTCCGAAATACGCACTATACCGCTCGCTTTTGCAAGTTCATCAGTGGATTGTGCCGCCACATGAGCATACATGCAGTGTCTCAGCATTTGGGTATTCGCTGGGAAACGGTCAAAAACATTGATAGAGAATACTTGCGTTCAAGCTTGCCAGCTTTAGAGCCTTAGAAACTAATGATCTGCACCAGCGAGACTGGACACTTCACGAAGCTACTTTCTGATACTAAAAGTTATCCGCACCTTCCTAATTTAAGTGATTACCCTAAGAAGCTATTGTCCAAAGCTGTGCTGACGGGGCATGTAACACGAAATTGCCCCAAAGCTACTTAGAGTAGATACTCTTCAATAAACGAACGTGCTCAGATTGACCTGCGTTTCCTAATGTAAGATGCTGATAAAACTGACTCCAACTCGTCAGTGTGTGAGTCTCATTATTCATACAGTAGTGACACTTGAAGACTCCGATGCTAATTCATAAATCTAGTTCGAGTCATGCTTGGATTGAGAGCAATCGATAGTTTAAGTAATAGCTCGCAATCAAAAGAGTAAACGTAAAAGTGCAAGGCAAAATAGATATGAATAACAAGCTAATAGAATATGACCCATCAGTCCCAACTGACGAACGTTCAGAGAATCAATGACTTTATCCTTGTTCTTCATGTTATAGGCATTTACTCCAGAGATGACGCTCATTCTCCAATAATATTACCTATCACTAAGTTTCGAAATCTTGCCTGCTCTTTAGAGTTAGCTCTTGGGTGAGCAATTCGATAGCAATCCATGTTGTTACTGGTAAATCGCCAATATCTTTTACGTTAAAGTTCTTTTGTTTCGTAGCCACCAAAGTGTGTATCCATAACTAGTTTAATTGTGTCGTCATTTTTCCGATTGCAACCAACAGCAAACACTATAATGTCAGACTTACAAAACTTGATGGCTTCAGCTAGAAGGTATCCGCCCCATGAACCCACGGGGCGATTAGCTAGTGTTTGAAGTTCCATGGCAGAAGCGCATCGATATCAGGCTCAGCTTTTCGATGTTCAGCAGAGGCACCTTTTAAGCGCGACTCTATTCCATAGAGTTTTTGGATTTTCGCCAATTCTTTATCCGCTTTGCCCGACTTTTGCAACATGAGTGGCTTGATACTTTGTGGTCTTTTCAACGACTTCGGCTTTAACACAGCCAATCGTGTTCGGCTTTTCGATGTGCTTTAATTGTTGGCGCTTAGCGTAAAAAGTGGAAAGGCTCAGGTCGTTGCGTTCACAGAATAATCGTTGTGATAGCTGGCTGGATTCATATTGTTCGAACAGAGTTCGCCACTCTTGGTTAGTGCGTCGTTTAGCCATTTCAAATCTCCTTTGGGTGGAGGTTTGATCTTATTATTCGTGCTAGACGATTAGAATGCGTGGTTTATGATGCGCTTACGTGCAGTTGGAGTCGGTTTCATTGTAGATTGCTATGACTTGGGTATACCAACGAGCCAAAGTGTTCTAGCTCTTGGGTCGGCTTTTTGCTTTGCTGTTGCAACATTAGGGCGACTTGGGTGGAGTGAGCAAACATGGAAAAGAGAAACCTTTGCTGAGCGGTTAGATGATTGGGTATTTTACATTATGTATTGGATAGGTATGTATTTGGCAACTGTCTCAATAATCTAGAAAGTCCGCCATATAACAAGAGACTATGGCGTCAATAGTTAATTTTTGAGGCTATCTGTATCCCACATAACACCATCTCTTAGCATTGAA